>JBEGLE010000133.1:0-4795 GCA_041183725.1 Pseudomonadota bacterium
ATATTGTTACATCGATCAAGCCCCGGCGGATTTCGCAGCGAGAAGGGCTTGCGATTGGTGACGTCTGCGCGCAGGAAAGCGCCCCATGACAAGCGCTATCACCCCGCCCGCCGCCGATCCGCAATCTGCCGCTCTGGCCCGACCGCTGGCTTTGGCCCGCTGGCTGTGGTTTGTGGTGGCGATGATCGCGACTATCGTGGTGGTGGGCGGGATTACCCGGCTCACCGAATCGGGGGTTTCCATCACCGAATGGAAACCGATCAGCGGCACCCTGCCGCCGATCAGCCAAGCGCAATGGCAGGCGGAATTTGACGCCTATCGCCAGACGCCACAATTCATTGAGATCAACGGCCCGGCGGGCATGACCCTGACCACCTATAAGACTATTTTCTTCTGGGAATGGTTCCACCGCTTGCTGGCACGCAGCATTGGTGCGGTCTTTGCCCTGCCGCTGGCGTGGTTCTGGCTCAAGCGGCAGATACCGGCAGGCTATAAGCCGCGGCTTGTGCTGTTGCTGCTGCTGGGCGGTCTGCAGGGGGCGATCGGTTGGTGGATGGTGGTTTCCGGCATTACCCAAGATGTGAAAGTCAGCCACTTTCGCTTGGCCACGCACCTGTTCGTGGCGCTGACCACCTTGGCAGCAATCACTTGGACCGCGCTTGATCTGCAAGCCACGGCGCGCGGGCAAGAACGGGCCAAGCTGACCCGTTTCGGCGCTGTGGCAATTGCCATGCTGTTCACCCAATTGGGGCTTGGCGCGCTGGTCGCGGGCTTGCGGGCTGGCCATGTTGCGGGGGATTGGCCCTTGATGACCGGGCAGGCCTTTCCGGCTGGGATCGATTGGAGCCAAGGCGCGATCCATGCCCTGCTCTATGATCCCTTCCTGCTTCACTTCATCCATCGCTGGTGGGCTTGGGCCGTGGTGGCCGTGCTGATCGTGCTGGCCCGCCGGGTAAAACGCCGGGTGCGCCCCGCCAGCATTGCCATCCATGCCACCTTTGGCACCCAGATCCTGCTGGGCATTGCCACGGTGCTGAGCGGGGTGACAATCTGGATCGCCGTGCTTCACCAATTGGTTGGCGCGCTCTTGGTGATGGCCACCACATGGGGCGCCCACAGCGTGGGCCGCCGGGGCTAATCGGCACCAGCAAAACAAAGCGGTATTATTTTACCTCTCTGCAAGCGCGCCGCAAACCTTGACTTTTGCCCGACTCTAACGCATTGGGCCGCCTTCCCGACCGGCGGGCAATCCGTCGGCGCACATGATTTAAGGGATTTCGAACAGCCATGAAGGCGCTTAGCAAACAGACCCGGTCGATCAAACCGGCTGAGGTCGAAAAGAAGTGGCATCTTATTGATGCTGAAGGCCTGGTGGTCGGTCGCCTTGCGGTGATCATCGCCAATCTCCTGCGCGGCAAGCACAAGCCAAGCTTCACCCCCCACGTCGATTGCGGCGATCACGTTGTCGTGATCAACGCCGGCAAGGTGCGGCTGACGGGCAACAAGCTTGGCCAGAAGATCTATTACAAGCACACCGGTTATGCTGGTGGCATCAAGGGAAGTGACCGCAGCCAAGGTGCTCGACGGTCGTTTCCCTGAACGCGTGCTTGAAAAGGCCGTGGAACGCATGATCCCGCGTGGTCCTTTGGGCCGTGCGCAGATGCGCGCTCTTCACCTCTATGCCGCGGCTGAACACCCGCACGGTGGCACGCAGCCCGAAGCGCTCGATGTCGCTGCCCTCAACCGCAAGAACAAGGTGGGTGCGTAATGTCCGATAACACCGTCACCGATCTCGCCGATCTCGGCAACCTTGCCGACGGCGCCGTCGCCGAAACGCCTGTGGCCCCTGCCGCTCCCACCGCGCCGCTGCGCGACAAGGAAGTGGACGCACAGGGCCGCGCCTATGCTACCGGCCGCCGCAAGGACGCCGTGGCCCGCGTATGGATCAAGCCCGGTTCGGGCAAGGTCATCGTCAATGGCCGCGATCAGACCGTTTACTTTGCCCGTCCGACCCTGCGTCTGGTTATCAACCAGCCGTTCCAGGTTGCTGGTCGCGAAGCCCAGTACGATGTGGTTGCCACCGTCAAGGGTGGTGGTCTTTCGGGCCAGGCTGGCGCGGTTAAGCACGGCATCGCGCAGGCGCTGTCGAAGTTTGAACCCGCCCTGCGCGGCGCGGTGAAAGCCGCCGGCTTCCTCACCCGCGATCCGCGCGTTGTGGAACGTAAGAAGTATGGCCGCGCCAAGGCCCGTCGGAGCTTCCAGTTCAGCAAGCGCTGATCCGGAAACCTACAGCTTCACACAGAAATCAAGGGGTTGCACGAAAGTGCGGCCCCTTTTTCTTTGGCTTGGTCCAAGGCCATCAGGCTTTGCTTAGCTTGGCCGCGCCTTTCAGGAACAGGGCCAAGGCGACCAGGGCAATCGCGGCCGAGAGCACCATGGGCATGGTTGGCAGGGCGATCCACGCATCGGGGCCGCTGCAATGGGCGAGCGTTTGGGCATAGAGCGGCGGCCCAACGATCTGCGCCAGCGAGCCGACGGATTGCACCGCGCCCTGCAATTCGCCTTGGCTGCGCGCATCCACCGCCTGGCTGTTCAGGCCGGAAATGGATGGCTGCACAAAGCCCTGAAGCGCGCCCACCGCGATGGCCAGATAGACCACCCAAACCTGCGCCGCGATCACATAAAGTGCGGAAGATAGGACCAAGCCCGCCACGCCCAGAATCACCGCGCGGCGCTCTCCAAGCCACGGCAAGGCCCGGCGCAGACCCAATCCCTGAACGAGCGCGGAGGTCAACCCCACCATGGCCAAGGCCAAGCCTACCTGCCTTGTGGTAAAGCCATAGGCGGCAATCGCCATATACGACCACACCGCCGGATAGACGATATGGGCAAGCTGCCACACGGCCAGCGCGGCCACAAACCACAGCACGGTTTCGTTCTGCTGACGCAGCACCCGCAAGGACGACAGGGCATTGGCTTGCCGCCAATCAAACGGACGGCGGTTTTCGCGCGGTAGCGATTCTTTCAAGAAGAACAGGCCAAAGACAAAATTGCCCAAGGCCAAAAGCGCGGCGGCCAAAAAAGGCAGGCGCGGCGCAATCGATCCCAAAATCCCGCCCAAGGCCGGGCCAACCACAAAGCCAACCCCAAAGGCCATGCCGATCAGGCCAAAGCTGGCGGCGCGCTTTTCCGGCGGGGTGACGTCGGCGATATAGGCATAGGCGGCAGAAAAGCTGGCGCCGGTAACCCCAGCCAGCAAACGGCCAATGATCAGCCAGCCCAGCACTGGCGCACCCCATTGCAACAAATAATCCAATCCCAAGGCCAAGATTGCCGCCAGCAGCACCGGGCGGCGGCCAAACCGATCGGACAGATTGCCGATGATCGGGGCGCAGATAAGCTGCATCACCGCATAGCCTGCGCTGAGCCAGCCGGCATAGCCCGCGGCCACATTGATCGGGACATGGGCCAGCTGCATGATCAGGCCGGGCAGCACCGGAATAACAATGCCAAAGCCCAGCATATCGATCAGCACGATGGCGATCACAAATCCCAGGGACGCGCGGCTCTGCATAGAATGCTTTCTGCTGTCAGCCTGCGACAAGGCTGGGGGAACACTTATGCCACATAGAAATTTATTCCGCTGCGCGCACCTGCACGTGCAGCCCGGTGCCGGGGCTCCAATCAAGCCGGTTATAGCTGGGCTGGGTGGCGCGCAGGCGCGGGGAAAGCGTGCCCGCGCCGATCAGGCGGATTGGCTGACCTTGGCAATCCACTGTCCGGTCAAACGGATCATGAACATGGCCCGACAATACTGCCTGCGCCCCGGCGCGGGTCAGGGCCGCTAAAGCCCGGCCACCGCCGCGGGTTGAGCCGCGGGAATGGGTATCGGCATCCAGCAAAGGATGATGGCAGGTGACCAGCCGCAACGGCTTGTGCTGGACATGGGACAGTTCCCCCAGCGCCTGATCAAGAGCGGCAGCGGCCACCCGGCCCTTTGACAGGTTCAGCCGCCACTGAAAGGCCGCGACGGTGCTGAGCGACACGGCCGCCACATCGGGCAGATCCACACGGCGACTAAGAACCCCATCCAATTCACGATAAAGGCGGTAGGGACGAAACACCCGGGCCAGCGGATACCAGTAATAGGGCACGTCGTGGTTGCCGATTTCCAGGCTGACCGGCGCCGCAAGATTGCCAAGCCAGCGCGCGGCGGCGACGAATTCCCGCGCCGTACCGCGCATGGTCACATCGCCCGTGCAAACAATCCAATCGGGCCGATCCCGCGCAACCTCAGATGCAAACCAATCAAGCGCCGCCCGATCTTCATAGCCGAAGTGCAAGTCACTGACGTGAAACAGGGTGGTGGTGCGCGACATCAGGCGGGCGAAAGCAGAAGCAGGGGCGGGGGCGCAAGCATTTTTACACCCGCCGCGTCAGGATGAGCCATGCCGAAAGGCCATTCATCGCCGAATAACCGGCATAGCCCCAAGCCCAATAATCGGCGCCGCCCGATACCATCAACATCGTCCCCAACAGCAGGACAAATTCAAACGCCATGCTGAAATATCTGCCAGGCGGGCGGAATAGCGCGGGCAATTGCGCCAGCATCGGATGCCCGCTGTTCAGCACCGCCTTGTGCAGGGCAAAGTTGGCTATGCCGAACAGGAATACAAAAATAAGGGGCATGGTGCCGGCAGCCTAAGCGCAACGCCGCGTCTTTGCCAGACACCTTAAGTGCGCATTCACCGGATCAGCATGGCGGTTCGTCGGCTGGCAACGCCCTGTGTCGGGC
>JBEGLE010000134.1:0-2790 GCA_041183725.1 Pseudomonadota bacterium
GGACATTACCTTCGACGCCGAAGATCTGAACGCTGATACCGCAGCCACCTGCCGCCATGCCCTCACGCACCAAATCGCACATCTGTTGCAATTCTTGCTCAGTTGCTTGACGCTGTTTGGCCTCATCAATGCCAATAACATAGCCATAAATTGGCGCTAGCGGCACAAAGGACATAACGTTCACGCCTTTAGGGGTGCGCTCTACGCTGCTAAGATATTCCCGGAAAGTGACCCAATCGAAGGGCATGCCTGCCTTCATGGTCGCTAGCGGCACGGCCTCGTTGCGCACCAAAGACAGCATCGCCCTCTCGCGATCTTCTGGCTTGCATGGCGCAAAGCCAAAGCCGCAATTGCCAATCACTACTGTGGTAACGCCGTGCCAACCTGACATCGTGCACCAAGGATCCCAGAACAACTGGCTATCGTAATGGGTGTGAAGATCGACCACGCCCGGCGCAACAATTTTGCCCGTCGCATCGATCACTTCGGCTGACTGCGCAGAAGGAATGCTGCCACCGATCTCAACGATGATCCCATCTTTAACTGCAATATCGCCGCGGTAGCGAGGCGTTTGCAGACCATCGATAATAGTGCCGCCTTTGATCAACAGATCGTATTTAGTCACTATTGTATCTCCACATCCCTAGGGCAAATATCGCGACACTAAACATTCTCCGCGCATGTTTGTGGTTTACCGCAGAATGTCAAGGGGCTAGGCACGCAGACGCTTTGCGTGGAGCCTTTTGCCCGGTTTGCATGCGTGCGCGGGGCAAAAGGCCAACACAAATTCAGTTGCAGACGGAGAAGTGCCATGAACGATATCGAACAACTCATTGCAATAGAGCAAATCAAACTGCTGAAATCGCGCCGTGACCGTGCTTGCGACACCCAGGATTGGGAGCTTTATCGCGAACTGCATGCAGACCATCACGTTTCTCACAATGATGGCCATGAGCGCTGGGAAAACGCAGATGTCATGATCGCCAATGTTAAGGCGCTGCTGGATAAGGTTCACACCACTGTTCACCATTCGCATACGCCCGACATCACCTTCGAATCCGATGTGAAGGCCAAGGGTATTTGGGGGATGGAAGATCTAATTTTTGATACCAAGACTGGCGAATTGCTGCTGCATGGCTTTGGCTTTTACCATGAGACCTATGAAAAGATTAATGGCAAATGGCTGTTCACCAGCCGCAAGTTGAAACGGACACTGGTTCGTGAAAAGCCAGAAAGCCGGCAATCATAAGATAGGCTATTAGGGCAACAGATAGGCTGCACCGGTTCAGACTGTTGCTAATTTTTCCTCGATTGGCGAAGTTGCCCTTCATTTCGTGAGGGCTTCTTCGCGCTTTCGCTATTACCGCCAACTATGGCTTCATAATTAGGGCGTAATCAGTTTTGTCGCCTCGCGGGCCAGTCTAACAAGGCGGCTTTCACGCGTCTGTGTGATCGGTACATAGCGCCGCGCGCATCAGAAAGCGACTGGCCCTTCGGCTTGCAGCGGTCCCTATGGTCACGAGAATCCGGAGATTGGGTTGGCTGACTAAGAATGGCGGTTCAGACCCCCGCATCCCATGAGCCGCCAAAATGGCGACCCGGAAATAGGCATTGGCAAATCTGCGTTGAAGGTTTCCGCATGATTTTTTACTAGTACCCGATTGGGCACGTCAATTGCCGCGCGATCGGTAACCGCACGGCGGCGCGGATAAGGGTAAATCGTCAAGATTTTCGACCACAATGAATTATCGTCACTCCTACCATGCTGGTAACAGCGCCGATGTCGTGAAACACTGTTTGCTCATCGCCCTCGTGCGGGCCTTGCAGCAAAAGCAGAGCGCGCTGACCCTGATTGATACCCATGCCGGCTGCGGGCTTTACGACCTTGGCGGCGAAGAGGCCCAGCGCACCGGCGAATCCACGCACGGCGTGCTGCAGGCCTTTGCCGACACCAGTCCTTGGTTGAATGATTATCGCGCCGCGGTGCAGGCGGTGAATCGTGGGGCTGAGCCGCACTTCTACCCCGGCTCGCCGCGGATTCTATCGCAGCTTCTGCGCCCACAGGATTTCCTGATCCTCAATGAAAAGCATCCCGAAGACGCCCGTGTTCTGCGCGGCATGATGCGCGATACAGATGCTGCCGTGCATGAGCGCGACGCTTATGAACTGTGGCTGGCGATGCTTCCGCCCCGCACCGCGCGCGGTGTGGTGCTGGTCGACCCGCCTTATGAGCAGACGGACGAACGCGCCCGCATCACCGCCACCCTTGCGGCTGCGCATCGCAAATGGGCGCATGGCGTGACGGTGATCTGGTATCCGCTGAAAGATCGCGCCACACATCGGCGGTGGAGGGAGCAGTTAAGCAAGCTCGGCATCCCAAAGTTGCTGCGGGTGGAGCATTGGCTGTACGATGACGATCAGCCCGGCATCTACAATGGCGCGGGCCTCTATATCATTAATCCACCCTATGCCTTCATCCAGGCGCTACCGCCGCTGCAGGAAGCCTTGCGCGCCGCACTGGCGCCGCCAGGCCACAGGGGCGAGATCATAAGCGATTGGTTGAGCGCTTAGAATATTCCGCTACGCCCCTTATGTGACAAAGGGGGCGTGCCACGCTGCGCAGCATCGGGCAACATGCGCGCCTAGCCGCTGGGTGGCCGGGGCCATAAAGCACAGCCGGATGCTCAAATGGCGGTGGGCAGTCGACCGGCGTCGAACCTTCTCTGGGGCGTAAGATATTAATTTATAGTGCTTGTAATCAAATTTCTAATATCGTTGTCGGCCATAGTG
>JBEGLE010000135.1:0-4958 GCA_041183725.1 Pseudomonadota bacterium
CTTCCGCCTGACCAGCGTCCCGTTCAGCCAAGGTTTCCCCAACGCAAACGATTACCCCCAAACCCGCAGCAAGTCCGGCTTCGGCCTTAGCCTTAACCGTGGCATCGCTTTCGCCATGGTCCTTGCGGCGTTCCGAATGTCCAACGATAACAAAGCTCGCCCCGCAATCAGCCAGCATAGGCGCGGAAATGTCGCCTGTATGCGCCCCTTTGGCGGCGGCGTGGCAGTCTTGGCCGCCAATTCCAATCGCTTGCGCCTCATCCGCCATGGCCTGAATCAAGGTGAACGGCGGCGCCAAAGCAACCTGCACGCCAGTATAGCGCGCCGCTGCGCGGCTGATCGCCCGCGCTTCCGCCAGCATGGCGCGTGTGCCGTTCATCTTCCAATTGCCAACGATATAAGGACTCAAACCCATGGTACTGCGATAACCCCCTGAATTGCAGACGAAGCGCGCTCAAATATTGGCGCAAGCTTCTGGTTTTCAAGCGCGCCGCCTAGGCGCGGCAGACCATCTTGTCAAAACGCTGTGCGACAAAGCGGGGGGTGACGACGATACGATGCACTTTTCCTGCGCTGGCAAGCATTGCGATCCACCGCAACGCGCCCTAAAGCCGCCAACCGGACCAAACCGGACAATAACACCAGACAGGCGACAGCCCGATGCTCCATTTCTTCCGTTCCTTCATGAAATCAAAGATCGGCGTTGGCCTGACACTGGCATTTGTTGGCCTTATGGCTTTGGCCTTTGCCAGCGGCGATATCTTAAGCTTTGGCAATGTTGCCGCGCAGATTGGTGGCACCAATGTTGCAACAGCAGGAAGCCGCACAATCTCGGCCAGCTCACTCGATTTCTTCGCGCGCCGCGCCTTGGAACAAGCCCGCCAAAAAGATCCGCGTCTTAATATGCGGGGCTTGGTTGCCGCGGGTGGCCTTGAACAGGTTCTCGACGGACTTCTGGATAATGCTGCCGCCAGTGCCTTTGGCGCCAAGGTCGGCATCGTGGCCGGAAACCGGCTGGTTGGCAGCGAATTGGCCAAAGAACCCGGCTTTCGTGGCAATACCGGCAATTTTGATGATACCACCTATCGCGCTGCGATTGGCCGGCAGGGTTTTACCGATACGGTCTATCGCCAATTGATTGGTGATGAACTGGTGTCGCAACAGCTTCAGATCCCAGCCGCCTTTGGCGCCAAGGTGCCCAATGAGCTGGTGAACCGCTATGCTGCCTTGCTCACCGAAACGCGCCAAGGGTCAATCGCCCTGCTGCCCTCTATTGCCTTTGCCCCCAAGACAGAACCGAGCGCAGACGAACTGGCCAAGTTTTATGCCGCGCACCGTAGCGCCTATGTGCGCCCTGAACGCCGCATCATTCGCTATATCAGCTTTGATGATAGCGCCCTTAAAGGGGCCATCGCGCCCACTGAGGCAGAGATTGCGGCAAAGTATAATGCCGACAAGGCAAAGTATGCCCCATCCGAAACGCGCAAGCTGACCCAGATGGTTGTACCGACACAGGCCGCGGCGCAGGCTATCCTTGCCGATGTGGCCAAGGGTATCAGCCTTGATCAAGCGGCTCGTGCCAAGAAGTTAGCCACGGCCACTATCGCCCCCATCAGCCAAGACGCCTATTCTGCACAGAGTGCCCCGGCCGTGGCCAATGCCGTTTTCACCGGTGCGCAGGGCAAGATCACGGGGCCGGTTAAAGGCGGTTTGGGTTGGTATCTGGTGCGGGTGGACGCAGTCCAGCGCAACCCCGGAAAGTCCCTTGCCCAAGCCCGCGGCGAGATCATCACCGCCCTTGCTGCAGCGAAAAAGCGCACCGCTTTGGTCGACTTTTCGGAAAAGATCGAAGGCGAATTTGATGAAGGCGGCGCACTGTCTGATGTGGCCAAAGAACTGGGTCTGGAAATCAAGCAGACTGAACTGCTGACCGCGGATGGCAAGGTGTTCGGCAAGCCAGATCAAACCGTTGCTCCCGAACTGGCGCGGATTGTGCAAACCGCATTTCTGATGGACCAAGAAGGCCAGCCACAATTGGCCGAAGCCGTACCGGGCAAAACCTTTGTCGCGTTCGATGTTGGCACGATCCAACAAAGCGCAGCTGCGCCACTGGTTGAAATTCGCCAACAGGTTTTGGCCGACTTCCTGCTTGATAAGGGCGCCGCTGCTGCCCAACAGTCTGCGACCACTGTGCTGGCCGCTACCCGCAAGGGGACTGACCTGAGCGCTGCGGTTAGTGCGCTGGGGCTGGCCCTGCCACCGGTGGATAAGATCACTATGAACCGCAGCCAGTTGGCGCGTTTGGCGCAATCCACGCCGCCGCCACTAAGCCTGCTGTTCAACATGGCCCAAGGCACCACCAAGCTGTTGCCGGCTCCCGGCAATCGCGGCTGGTATCTTGTCTCGCTAAAAACCATCATACCCGGCAAGATTGATCCCAGAGATCCCGTGTTGACCCAAGCATCCAGCGAACTCGGCACGATGGCTGGGCGTGAATATGCCGAGCAGATGCGCCGGGCGATCCGGGCCGATCTGGGGGCAAAAACCAACGATGCCGCGATCAAGACGCTTGCCAAGCAGCTTGTTGGCAACAACTGATCGTCTGAACCATGACAGCTGCCCGCCCCGAAAACTGGCACAATGCCGAAACGCAACTGCGTGAAGGAAAGCCCGCACTGATCTGGCGCAAGCTGGTGGCCGATACCGAAACCCCGGTCAGCGCCGCTTTGCGCCTTGTGGAACCAGGCCGCGGTGATTTTCTGTTGGAATCGGTTCAGGGCGGCGAAGTGCGCGGGCGCTATAGCCTGCTGGGGCTGAACCCCGATCTGGTATTCCGTGCCACGGGCCATGGGGCAGAAATCAACCGGGACTGGCAGCATGATCGCGCCGCCTTCCGTGCTTTGTCCGGCGATGCTCTGAGCGAACTGCGTCTGTTGGTCAGTGCGTGCCACATCACGGTTCCGGCAGAGTTGCCCAAGGCACTGGCCTGTCTGGTGGGCTATTTCGGCTATGAAACGATCGGCTTGGTCGAAACTCTGCCCCGCGCCCCGCAAAGCGCGCTGGAACTGCCAGATATGCTGTTCGTGCGCCCTACCCTGATCCTGGTTTTCGATCGCCTGTCAGATGCTCTGTGGTGCGTGGCCCCGGTTTGGCCCGAAGGCGGCACGGCAGATAGCCAACTTGCCGAGGCATCCGATCGGATTGACGAAGCCCTGCGCACATTGGCCAAGCCTTCCCCGCCCGCTGTGGCCGCAACCGATTTGCCCGAACCGGCACTTTCGCCCACTCTGCCCGATGGCCGCTATCGCGACATGGTGCTGAAGGCGAAGGACTACATCACTGCTGGCGATATCTTTCAGGTGGTGCTGGCCCAGCGCTTTACCACGCCTTTCACCCTGCCGCCCTTTGCGCTCTATCGGGCGCTGCGCCGGGTAAACCCTTCGCCTTTCCTCTATTTCCTTGACCTGCCCGGCTTTGCCCTGATCGGCTCCAGCCCGGAAATTCTGGTGCGGGTGCGCGATGGCGATGTAACCATCCGCCCGATTGCTGGCACCCGCCCGCGTGGGGCAACGCCAGAAGAAGACCAAGCCAACGAAGACGCCCTGCTCGCCGATCCCAAGGAACGTGCAGAACATCTGATGTTGCTCGATCTCGGCCGCAATGATGTGGGCCGCGTGGCTGCGACGGGATCGGTCAAAGTGACCGAGAGCTATACGGTTGAGCGTTACAGCCACGTCATGCACATTGTCAGCAACGTGGTCGGTAAGCTCGACACCACCCAGCATGATGCGGTCGATGCCCTGTTCGCTGGTTTCCCGGCGGGCACGGTATCGGGCGCTCCAAAAGTGCGCGCCTGCGAAATCATCGCCGAACTGGAGCCCGAAACCCGCGGCGCCTATGCGGGCGGGGTTGGTTATTTTGCCCCCGATGGATCGGTCGATAGCTGCATCGTGCTGCGCACTGGCATCGTCAAAGACGGCATGCTGCATGTGCAGGCCGGTGCCGGCATCGTCGCAGACAGCGACCCCGCCTATGAACAGCGCGAATGCGAGGCCAAGGCCGGTGCGCTGATCGCGGCTGCGCGCGAGGCGGTGCGGGTCGCTTCTGAGCCCGGTTTTGGACAATAAGGCCGTCTGTGGCCTAATTATGCCACGGCAATTTTCTGTCACGCTCAGCGGTCAAGACCAGGCTGCAGCCAACAGCCTGCTGCTCCGCCGTCTGTGGCTGCGTCGTTGGGGCTGGATCGTGCCGATAATGGGCGCGCTATTAGGGCTGCTCCTGATGCTGGCTGCGCGGCATTTCCATCCAGACCTGCCGCCGCGCAAAGCCGTGTCGCTGTTTATCAAGGGGCTACTCTTCGCCCTCGCCTTTGCTGGGCTGCATCTGTTCATTCTGCTGCGGGTGATCCTGCGCGCGGGGAGCGCAGAGGGGCAAGCAACACTCTATACCCTTGATCCAGAAGGGCTTATTGTTGCACGATCAAGCCATACTATCCAACTGCGCTGGTCTGCTTTTCGCTATGTGATTGAGGATCAGAACTGGCTGCTGCTCTGCCGCGGCGCACTGACTTTCTGCGCTTTTCCAAAATCGCAGCTTGACGCAGCCACCCTCATAGCGCTCAAGCACATCCTCGCTCCTTCCTGACCTGCACGGCCCATCATGATCCTTGTCATCGACAATTACGACAGCTTTACTTGGAACCTTGTCCATTACCTGCTGGAAATGGGCGCAGAGGTTGAGGTCGTGCGTAATGATGCCATTTCGGCCGAGCAAGCCATTGCTTCTGGCGCGCAAGGTTTCCTGATCTCCCCCGGTCCCTGCACCCCTAATGAGGCGGGAATCAGCCTTGATCTCGTGGGCGCCGCAGCCGCAGCCAAGCTACCGCTGTTGGGGGTGTGCCTGGGCCATCAATCCATCGGCCAGTTTTTCGGTGGCAGTGTCGTGCGCGGCGGACTGAT
>JBEGLE010000136.1:0-12225 GCA_041183725.1 Pseudomonadota bacterium
GAACAAATATCTGCAGGACCTTCAGACCGAATATGCTAAGGTCGGTGAAGATCTGGTGACCGCGCAGGAAGTGCTTAAGCAGCGCCAGGCCGCAATGCAGGATACCGTTATCACCGCCTCAACCGATGGCGTGGTGAAGAATGTGCGCTTTACCACCATCGGCGGCGTGCTGCGCGCAGGCGACGAATTGGCGCAGATTGTGCCGACCGGTGAAGAATTGATCGTTGAGGCGCAGGTTTCAACCTCGGACATTGCCTATATCCGGCAGGGCCAAGGAGCCAGTTTGAAATTTGATGCCTATGATTCCAGCATCTTTGGCAGCGCCGATGGGGTGGTGACCTATGTCAGCCCCGACACCCTGTCAGAACAGCAGTCCGGCGGGCCAGAGCGCACCTTTTACCGGGTGCACATTCGGGTGGATACCCGGCCAATGAAGGGCCTTGGCGGCCAAGCTGTCGCTCTGCAGCCGGGCATGACCGCGACGGTTGAAATCAAGACCGGCGATAACACCGTGCTGGGCTATCTGATGAAGCCGATCTTAAAGACCGTGTCGGAATCGATGCAAGAACGATAGGCTAGGGGAATGGGGGGGGCAGCGATGCCCCCCATCCTCGGCATTCAGGCAGCAAGCCCGGCGATGTGGCGCACGGCCAAAACATAGCCATTGGCGCCTAAGCCAGAGATGATCCCGGTCGCTGCTGCGGTCATCAGCGAATCCTTGCGCCATTCTTCTTCGCGGCGGTGGATGTTGGAAATGTGCACCTCAACAATCGGGCAGGTGATCATCTTCAAGGCATCGTAAACCGGATAGGCAGCATAAGAAAACGCCGCAGGATTGATGACAATGCCGGCATAGCCAGAGCGGGCGGCCTGTAACCATTCGACCATTTCGTGTTCGGCATTGGTCTGGCGGAAATCTATCTCGCAGCCCAAAGCAGCAGCTTCGGCCCGGCAGGCGGCCTCAATATCTTTCAGCGTCGTCGCGCCATAGATCTCCGGCTCCCGCTCACCAAGCAGGTTAAGGTTCGGTCCGTTCAGGATCAGGATCGTTCCGGCCATGCTGTTTACTCCCACTGTCTTAGCGCCCTCCATAGGGCATTGGCGGCCTGAGGGAAACGGTCAAGCCGCGTTGTAGGCGGCAACAACTTGGGCCAGCACCGAAAGCGCCAAAGTTTGCGGATCACGTGCGGCCGGTATCAGGCCGATCGGCCCGGCAATACGCGCCGCATCACTGGAGCTTACCCCCGCCTCGGCCAAAGCAGCCAAGCGGCGCGCATGGGTTTTCTGACTGCCCATCGCGCCGATGAACAGCGCCGCTTGCGTCAAGGCTTGGACCAGTAGCGCGGTTTCCCAATCGTGGTCATGAAACAGCATAATCAGCGCGCTGTAGCGATCAAGCGCCAAGGCCGGATGGGCCGAGGGACTTTTCAGGATCACGCTTTGCCCGCCTGCTGCCGCCGCACTGCGTTCATCCGGGGTGAGCACCAGCACATCGGCGCCCCAAGTTCTGCCCAGCGCCGCAAGGCTGGACACTTCCTCGCCATGCCCGGCTATGATCAGGCGCAGCCGCGGATTGATCCGCAGGATGAAGCCTTGGTCCTGCCAGCCAGTGCGCGTGTGGCTGTCTGCTTCTGCGGTTATCAGGCGGCCATCGCCATGCAACTGCAATGCAATGGGCTTGCGGGCTTCAAGCAAATGGCACGCCGTGGCGATTTCTGCGGCATCGGGCTGGGGGATAACCAGCAAGTCCATTCCGCTGCCACAGGGCAAGCGAATATCAATAAGCGGTGAACCCGCACCCAGACGCAGCATTTCTGCCGTGCCTTTGGCGATAATCCGCTGCGCCTCAGCCACCAGAGCCGCTTCCACGCAGCCGCCCGATAGGGATCCAAGCGAGGCCCCCGCTTCGGTCACGGCCATCAAGGTGCCCAGTCCCCGCGCCGTACCGCCATCAACTGCGGTCAGCGCGATAACGGCGCAACGCTCACCGCGCACGGCGGCTTGGCGCAAAAATTCAAGAGCAGCGTGGGGCGAGGCCATGCATTATCCTAGCCGCTAAACCCCACGCTTTGAAGGGCTTGGTTTAGCCCTGACGGTTGCCGCCGCGATCACCGCCAGAATGACGGTTTTGGGGGCGACCACCAGAGGGGCGTCCGCCATCAGGGCGTCCACTGTTGTTAGGGCGCGCACCGGCGGGACGATCACCGCGCGGCGCTTGGCTGCGATCTTGGCTATATCCTTCGCGGCGATCACCACGGGGCTGGCCCCGATCATCGCGGCGTTCACCCTGCGGGCGGGCGGGTCCGCCATCGCGGCGACCGCCGCCATGTTCGTTACGGCTGTTCGGATTGGCTGGACGGGCCGCACGATCGCCTTCTGGACGCGCGGCACGACGTGTTTCGCCGGCTTCACCAAAGTTGGCTGGGCTCCAGCCACCCTGCGGCGGGCTGCTGGGGCGGCGTTCGCCGCTATGCGGCCGCTCGCGCCGACCTTCGGGACGACCCCGCCCTTGACCAGAGCGGTCTGCCACCACGCCGCGGCCACGGCGATGGGGATTGTCGCGACCATTATCAGCTGGCGCGCTGGTGCGGGCCGGTGCGGGCAGGCGTGCGGCTTCTTTCTGGAAATCTTCGGGCAGCGACATCGGCATCAACTTAACGCCGGTCAGCTTTTCGATATCCCGCAGATAGGGCTTTTCATCAGGAGCGACAAAGCTCACGGCAATGCCATCGGCGCCTGCGCGCGCGGTTCGGCCGATGCGGTGGACATATTGCTCTGGCACATTGGGCATTTCAAAGTTGAACACGTGGCTGACGCCGGAAACGTCGATACCGCGCGCTGCAATATCGGTGGCGACCAGAACCGGGGTAGAACCCTTACGGAAGGCCAGCAGAGCAGCAGTGCGCTGGGCCTGGCTCTTGTTGCCGTGGATGGCCGCGGCATTTACCCCGGCCGTATTAAGGTGGCGAACCACGCGGTCTGCCCCGTGCTTGGTGCGGGTAAACACCAGGGCGCGGTCAATCGACTTGTCGCCCAGGCCTGCGCGCAGCTTTAGCGTTAGCAGCGCCTGCTTTTCGGCTTGGTTGATATGGGTGACGAACTGGTCAACCCGCTCAGCCGTTGTGGCCTGCGGGGCCACTTCCACGCGAACCGGATTCTGGATGAACTGCTTGCCCAGTTCGGCAATCGCCTTGGGCATGGTGGCCGAGAAGAACAGGCTCTGGCGCTCTTTGGGGAGCAGGGCCGAAACGCGCTTCAAGGGCACGATAAAGCCCAGATCCATCATCTGATCGGCTTCATCCAGCACGAAGATTTCAACATGGCGCAGGGTCAGGGCGCGCTGATCGATGAGATCGAGCAGACGGCCCGGTGTGGCCACCAGCACATCGCAGCCCGGCACCAAGGCACGCGCCTGCTTGTTCACCGGAATGCCGCCGAACACGCACTGGACCGAAAGGTCGAGATACTTGGCATAGCCGCGCATGTTTTCCGCGATCTGGGCGGCCAGTTCACGGGTGGGGGACAGGACCAGCATGCGGCAAGCGGCCGGGTGCCGGCCAACGGGGTTGGCTGCCAAACGGTGAAGCGAAGGGAGCGAGAAAGCGGCGGTCTTGCCGGTGCCGGTCTGGGCAATGCCCAGCAGATCGCGGCCTTCGAGCAGGGCGGGAATAGCATCGCGCTGGATTGGCGTTGGATCAGAATAGCCCTTGGTTTCAAGCGCACGGAGAATAGGCTCGGCAAGGCCAAGGTCGGAAAAATAGGACATGATAATCTCTCAAAATGAAGCGGCGCACGCCTGAACCTTGTTCAAGCGGCGAAGCACGGTGTCGAACGATGCGACCCTGCGTGAAAAAGGAAGCTTCCAGCGGTAACGGCGATCGAAAGTCCGGGCAGGTCTTATGGGGAAACATAGACCTCACGCTGCCGGGACCGCGGCTGGACTTTAACCTGCGCGCCGATTGCTGAAAGCCCATTTAGTGTGCGCTGCAGCAATACGCAAGATAATTGCGCGAATGGGACTGGCTCAATTTGTTGCTGGAAGCTGGCGCAGATAGTGTAGAGCACAGTCATGCGTTGTTTAATGGCCTTTCCCGCCTTGGTTTTTGCCGTTCCGGCTTTGGCAGATGCAGTGCCCATTGTCGTTTTGGGGCGGGGTCTGCCTGATAGTCCATCGGTGCCGGCCTATGATGTGACCCAGCTTGATCGGGAGAGTTTGTCTCGTGCGGCCTCGGGCAGGCTAGAGGATGCGCTGGCATCGGTTGCCGGTTTTGCCCAGTTCCGCCGATCAGACAGCCGATCGTCGAATCCTTCAGCACAAGGGGTGACGCTGCGGGCCTTGGGCGGCAATGCCACCAGCCGGACCTTGGTTTTGCTGGATGGCGTGCCGGTGGCCGATCCGTTTTTTGGCTTTGTCCCACTATCCGCCTTGGCCCCTGAACGTTTGGCTTCGGCGCGGGTTACGCGTGGTGGCGGCAGCGGGGCTTTCGGCGCGGGCGCGGTGGCAGGAACGATTGAACTGACTAGCGCCGGGGCAAGGGAACTGGGCTTGATAAGTGCCAGTGGCCTGATTGACGATCGCGGCGATAGTGAATTGTCGGCCACGCTGGCCCCACATCTGGGCGCTGGCTTTGCCATGGTTTCGGCGCGGTGGGATCAGGGGCCGGGCTTTTGGACCACGCCGCAAACGCAGCGTGTGGCTGCATCGGTACCAGCGCGGTATAATAGTTGGTCAACTGGCCTGCGCGGGGTTGCGCCGCTTGTGCCTGATGTTGAAGTGCAACTGCGCGGCCTGGCGTTTCAAGACAATCGCACCCTGCGCTTTGCCGGGGCTGACACCATGGCCAAGGGGCAGGATGCCAGCCTGCGTTTGATCGGGCGCGGGGCTTGGGCCTTTGACGTGCTGGCCTATGGTCAACTGCGTGATTTTTCCAATGTGGTGATTAGCACGGCAACCTATCACAAAACGCTTGATCAATATGCCACGCCTTCAACCGGTTTTGGCGGCAAGTTTGAACTGCGCCCGCCGGTGGGCGGCGATCACGTGTTGCGGCTGGGGGCCGATTGGCGCATTGCCACCGGGCGCAGTCAGGAAGCGGCCTATAATCCCAGTACGGGCGCAATCACCGTCCGGCGGCAATCGGGCGGGCATCAGTCTGATCGCGGTCTGTTTATCGAAGATGATTGGACCTTGGGCGCTGTGGTGCTCACCGCTGGGGCGCGGGCTGATCACTGGCGCCAATCCGCCGGTTTCTATCATGAAACCAGTCCTGCCGGAGTGGCGATCGTCACCAATAATTTCGCCAATCGCTCTGGCTGGCGGGGAACCTTTCGTACCGGCGCAGTGGTTAAGGCGGCCGGTGGTATAAGCCTGCGCGCCGCGGCCTATACCGGTCTGCGCCTGCCCACGCTGAATGAGCTGTACCGCCAATTCAGGGTTGGTACGATCACCACCTATGCCAATGATCGGCTTGGTAACGAGGCATTGCGCGGCGCTGAACTGGGTCTGGATTGGACACCTGCGCCGGGTGTTTCCCTATCGCTTACTGGGTTTGATGACCGGGTTAATCAAGCCATTGCCAATGTCACGCTGCCCAGCGGTGATCGCAGGCGAATGCCTGTCGATGCCATTCAGGCCCGCGGGATTGAGCTGGGACTGCGGGGACGGACTGGCGAAGTCTATTGGGATGGCGCACTGGCTTGGACCAAGGCCAAAGTGGTGGCCAGCGGCATGGCATCGGCGCTGAATGGCATGCGTCCGGCACAAACGCCCAAGCTGGCCGCCAGCGCCACGCTGGGCTGGCAGCCCCGCTCCGGCTGGTCATTGGCCCTGACAATGCGTCACGTGGGCGCGCAATATGAAGATGATTTGCAGGCCAATGTCTTGCCAGCAGTCACAACCGTGAATGCCTATGCCGAAATGCCGTTGCGGCGTGGTTTGTCACTGGTTCTGCGCGGAGAAAATTTGGGTGATGTGGCGGTGGTAACGCTCAACCAGCCCCCTGCCATTGATCTGGGTGCGCCGCGCACTCTGTGGGCTGGGGTGAAGGTTGCGCTGCCTTAGCGTGCTGGGGTTGCCGATGCCACGGGGGTGGATTGTTGCACCGGTTTGCCCGCACCATCGCGCAAGGATTGGGTATCGAGCAAGGCGGTGGTTTCAATCAGATCCAGCGCATCACGCGCGGCACCATAGCGGCGGGCTTCGGCGATCCAATCAGCGGCATCGGCGGCACCGGGCAGGCGCTGGACTTCGGCAATGGCATCGCTGATCCGGCCTGCTTCCAAAGCATAGCGGGCGCGGTCAAGCCGGTTGGCCGGAGCAGGGCTGGGCGATGTCTCGTGACGCACAACAAACAGGCTGGCCAATTCGTTGCTGATCCGCTGCCACGTGCCAAGTTGTGCCGCCGGGGTCGCAGACAGGCTGGGTGACAAGGCATCAAGCCCGGCAAGCAACTGGTCTTTTGTAACCGGCTTGCGCCCAGTTTCGATTAAGGTTTCCACGGCGCGGGGCTGGGCATCGGCAAAGCGCAGGCGCAACTGGTCTTCAAGCAGGCCTAGCGGCACTCCGCGATCCAGGGCCCGCCGCGCGGCGAGGGCCACCAATAGCCCTTCGGCGCGGGCAGAATTGCCAGCGGCGGCTTCCGTGCGCAGATCGATGTGGGTTAGACGCTGTTCCAGCGCAGCAAGGCGCACGTCCAGTGCGCTTTGTTTGATAGCCACGGCTTGGTCTGCGGCATTGCTGGTATCGGGTGCTGCGACGGGTGTGATGGTTTTTGTGATCTGTGGGGCAGTCACAGTTGGGTGTTGCAGCAATAGGCCAGCCCACGCGAGATAACCCACCCCGCCTGCGCCAAGTAGAAAGGCTAGCACAATGGCAAAGGCCAAGCCCTTGCCGCCGCTGCCGCCGCGCGGGGCAGAGGGTTGGGCGGATGGGGTGCGGGTAAAGAATTCGTCGGCCATGATTTGCCTTCAACCTCTCGTCTCTATGCCGCTTTGGCACAATTGCGCGGCAAGAGCCAGCAGCGCCGCATCTTGGGGGGTGGGGGCCACGCTCAGGCTGGCCCAGCCGGTATCGGCTGCCTCTGCCACCCGCGGGGCCAGTGCGGCCAGATGCACGGCATCCTGCGGCACGCCTAGGCGCGCACATTCGGCGGCGAAATGGGCGGCGGCTTCGCCGGAATGGAGCAAGACCACAGCGCCTTGGGCCAATTGGTTGGCCAAATCATCCGGCATGGGTTGCGGCACACTGGTATAGATGATCCGCGCCGCAAGGCGCACGCCGGGCGGCGGGGTTAGCGGCACATGATCTGCCCCTGCCAAGCGCAGCACGCGGGTGCCAGCCGGGATGCGATCCAGCACCCTTTGCAGCCCGCCGCTGCCCGTTGCAGCAACAGCAAAGCCGGCCTCAAGTGCCGCAGTGGCAGTAGCTTCGCCCACGGCATAAACCGCCAGATGGCGCAGCGCGGCCAATTGCGAGCCGCCGTGGCGCAGGGCATTGGCGCTGCCGATTAGCAGCGCATCAGCCGCATCAGGCGGTGGGGCGGTCCACGGCTGGGGACTGACGGCAAATAGCGGGAAAGCCTTGGCATCCAACCCCAGATTGGCGGCGGCAGCCACGGTGGCACTGCATCCCGGCTGGGGACGAATGACGATAAGCGGGATCATGTCCCGCTAAACTGCGCCCGGATGGCAGGGGCGGCGCGGGCCAGCAGATTGCTGGCAAGCTTGGCTGGGCCTTGGCTGTCCGCTATAGCAAAGCGCGCTTCTCCGTCCACCCGCTCGGCCCCATCGGGGCTGAACAGCGCGGCACGCAGGATAATGTCACCGCCCTCGATCCGCGTATGGACCCCGATAGCGCTATGGCAATTACCACCCAGCGCCGCCAGCAAGGCGCGTTCAGCCATAACGGCTTGATGGCTGGGGGCATGATCAATCGCAGAAAGCAGGGCGCGGGTATAGCTGTCTGCGGTGCGGCATTCGATGGCAATCGCGCCTTGGCCGGGTGCGGGTAGCCAGTGTTCCACCGCCAGCGGGGTACCAACATGGCTTTGATCAAGCCGGCTTAGCCCAGCGGCAGCGAGCAGGGTGGCGTCAGCCTCACCCGATGCCAGTTTGGCGAGGCGGGTGGCAACATTGCCGCGAAATGGCACGACGGCGCAATCAGGGCGGGCACTTAGCACCTGCGCGGCGCGGCGCGGGGCGCTGGTGCCGATTCGCGACCCCGGCGGCAGATCAGCTAGCGATGTCGCCCCCACCAGAACATCGCGCACATCTTCGCGCGGCAAGATGGCGGCAATGGTGATGGCCTCTGGCCGCCAGGTTTCCACATCCTTCAGCGAATGGACGGCAAAATCAATGTCGCCGTCCAGCAGCCAAGCGTCCAATTCCTTGGTCCACAGCGCTTTACCGCCGATTTCGGCCAGTGGGCGGTCCAGAATCTTATCCCCACTGGCGGTAACCGGCACCAGAGTAATGGCCTCGAGCGGCCAGCCATGCGCGGTGCAGAGGCGTGCGCGGGCTTCTTCGGCCTGCGCCATAGCCAGCGGAGAGCGACGGGTTCCCAAACGCAGGGGGTTTTGGGGCAGAGTTTCTAAGTCTTTTGACATGGGCTGCTTGTGCTAACCGTCATTGTCATTAAGGGAAAGTCGGAATGAGGGTGGTCCTGGGCATAGAATCCTCGTGTGACGAGACGGCGGCCGCGCTGGTGCGCGAAGACCGCACGGTGCTGGCCCAGCGAATTGCCTCGCAGGATGAGGCCCACCGGCCCTATGGCGGCGTGGTGCCAGAGATCGCCGCGCGGGCCCATGCCGAATGTCTTTCCCCCTTGATTGCCGCCACTTTGGCCGATGCCGGGATGACATTATCCGATGTGGATGCCGTGGCGGCCACAGCCGGTCCGGGGCTGATCGGCGGGGTCATGGTGGGGTTGGTGACGGCCAAGGCTCTGGCCATGGCGGCGGATAAGCCGCTGATCGCGGTCAATCATCTTGAAGGTCATGCCCTGTCGCCGCGTCTGGCCCATGCGGGTCTTGCCTATCCCTATTTGTTGTTGCTGGTCTCTGGCGGCCATTGCCAATTGCTTGATGTGCGCGGGGTGGGCCAGTTTCGCCGTCTGGCCACCACGATTGATGATGCCTTGGGTGAAGCGTTTGATAAGACCGCTAAGATTTTGGGACTGGGTTATCCCGGCGGCCCGGCAGTTGAGCGACTGGCCATGCAGGGTGATGCGAAAAAGGTCCGTCTGCCGCGCCCCTTGCTGGGCAGTGAAGAACCGCATTTCTCTTTCGCTGGGCTGAAAAGTGCAGTGCTGCGCGCCAAACAGGCGGACATTCACGCCGATACCGATATTGCCGCCGCGTTTCAGCAGGCGGCAGTGGACTGTGTGATTGATCGCAGCCGTTGCGCTCTGGCTAAGGCGCTCGATGCCACGGCGCTGGTCGTGGCGGGCGGGGTGGCGGCTAATGGCCCTATCCGCGCCGCGCTTGAAGGTTTGGCGGCAGAAAATGATTTGCCGTTCTATGCGCCGCCGCTGGCACTGTGTACGGATAACGCTGCGATGATTGCCTGGGCCGGGGTTGAACGGCTGGGGCAGTCAGATCCGCTCGATTTCGTAGCCCGGCCGCGTTGGCCGCTCGATCCCGATGCGGAGCCAGTGCGCGGGGCGGGGGTAAAGGCATGACCAAGGCAGTGGGTGTTATCGGTGGGGGGGCCTGGGGCACGGCCTTGGCGCAGGCCTTGGCAAGTGATGGCACGCCGGTGACGCTCTGGGCGCGTGAGGCTGATCTGGTGGCCGAAATTAACAGCAAGCACCGCAACAGCCTGTTTTTACCAAGCGCCAAATTGGCAAATAATATTACAGCTACGAACCAAATTGGTGATTTGGCTGAGTTGGATGTGGTGCTTGCCGTGGTTCCAGCCCAGCATCTGGCCACGGTTCTGGGGCAATTGCCCGATCGGCCGCGTGATCTGGTGCTCTGCGCCAAGGGGATTGAAGCGGGCAGCGGGCGGTTGATGGCCGATGTCGCTGCCGCCGCGGCACCCGGAGCCAAGCTGGCGGTTCTGTCTGGCCCCACCTTTGCCCATGAAGTGGCAGCGGGCCTGCCCACCGCCGTTACGTTAGCCTGTTCGGGCGGCGCGGCGCAGTGGCAGCGCCTAGCGCCGGTGATTTCCCGCCCTACGCTGCGCCCCTATTATTCAGATGATACGATCGGCGCCGAAATTGGCGGGGCGGTGAAGAATGTTTTGGCGATAGCCTGCGGCGTGGTCGAAGGCTTGGGTTTGGGACAAAATGCCCGCGCTGCGCTGATCGCGCGGGGTTATGCTGAAATGCTGCGCTTTGGCTTGGCGCGCGGGGCGCGGGCGGAAACGCTGGCTGGCCTGTGCGGGCTGGGCGATTTGGTGCTCACCTGTTCTTCTACATCAAGCCGCAATTTCTCGCTCGGCAAGGCGCTGGGCGAAGGTTTGAGCGCGGCAGAGGCGCTGGCGGGTAAAAACAGCGTGGCCGAAGGCGCGCATACCGCGCCGGTGCTGGCCGATCTTGCGCGCCGTGCTGCGATTGATATGCCCATTGTTCTGGCGGTGGCCGATCTGCTGGCCGGCCAGCTTTCCGCGCGCGAAACAGTTACGCATCTGCTGTCGCGCCCACTGCGATCCGAAGCGGCTGATCTTTCGTGACAGAAGCGGTGAAGGCACAGACAGAATCCGGCGACATTGCTGCACTTGCCAAAGGCGGGCGCACCAATATTGCTGGTTTCCTGATCCGTTTGCTGGCGCGAATTCCTTTTCTGATTATCGCCAGCCGGCTTTATGGGGCAGCAGCGATGGGGCGCTTTGCCTCGGCCTTGGTCATGGTCGAATTCGCGGCGCAACTGTGCACGCTGGGGCAAAAGCGCGGGCTGGCTAAGCGGCTGACCGAAAGCGCGCAGCATCCCGCCAATGCCGTGGCTGATGCCATGCTGCTCAACACCTTGCTCGCCGTTGTGGCCAGCCTGCTGATCTATGCCTTTCCCGCCTCGATGTATCCCAAAGAGAGCTTTGGCGCGATTGATCGGCTGCTGGTCTTATCTATCCTGCCGTCAGGGTTGACCGATCTTGCCTTGGCAGCGCTGGCCTATCGGTTTGATGTAGAGACTTCGGTGCGGGTTCGTGCGGTGGCAGAGCCGTGGGCGCTCTCGATTGCAGCGGGGGTGATGTATTTCATCCATCCCGATGGCGGGCTGTCATTGGCCTATATGGTTTCTCTGTTTGTCGCCTTCGCCTTTTCGCTGGTCCCCTTGTTGCGGAGCTATGGCTTGCCGCAACAATGGCGCCCGCATCCGGTGCATATGTGGCAGCTTGCCGCCGCCAATCTGCCGCTGGCATTGGCCGATATGGTGGAATGGGGCACGCGCAAGCTGGACGTATTTATTCTGCGCTTTTTCATCGGCGACACCGCCTTGGGCGTCTATTTCTTTGCCCAGCAATTTGCCTCTCTGCCACAAAAACTGAAATCGAGTTTTGAACCAGTCTTGGGGCCGGTGATCACCCGCAATGTGGCCGCCCGCAACTATGCCGCGATTGCCCGCCAGGTTTGCCAAGTGGGCTTTTGGATCACCGTTGCCCAAGCCGGAATTGCCTTGGCGCTGTGCATTCCGGGCCGTGGTCTGATGGGCCTTGGCGGGCCGGGCTTTGTGGCGGGCACGCTGGCGCTGGTGTTCTTGCTGCTGGCCGAAGTGGTAGCCGCCACCGCCGTGGTTAGCGAGGCGGCGTTGGTCTATGTGGCACGGTATCAAAACCTTGCATTGTCGCTGCTTACGATTGTGCTGCAAGGGGTGCTGACCGTGGGCGGTATTATGCTGGCCCGATCGCTGGGGCTGAGCCAAGCCTATTCTGCTGCTGCGGCGGCGGCGGCCTTGGCTCTGTCATTAGCCATGGCCTCCTTGCTGAAAGCGCGGCTGCTCTCGCGCATTCTGGCCGAACCAATCAACAATTGGCGCTGGTCTTTGCTGTGGGGCGTGGTTCCTGCCAGCTTGGTGGGGGGCACGGCCGTTGCTTTGCTGCCTGAATGGCTGGGGATCGTTGTGGGCCTGTTTGGCACGGTTGTGGTCTATGTCTGGGCCATTTGGTTCAAGGCCTTTGGCCCTGAAGACCGGGTTCTGCTGCGTCGTAACGTTGCGGCCTAGGCGGGACTGGGCTTGCCCCTAGGCCATACGCACGGCTATTTCAGGGCATATTTTCTCTATCGGAGTA
>JBEGLE010000137.1:0-3758 GCA_041183725.1 Pseudomonadota bacterium
GGTATAGCCCCCAGCGGGGTGCGGTATTCGCTTGTTACTTTATCCAAGACGGCAGGTAGGGCGCTCTGTTCCAGAACGGCCACAACCGCACCGCCAAAACCGCCGCCAGTCATCCGGGCACCGCCCTTGCCGGCTATGGCTCGGTTGAGCAGGTCGACAAGGCTATCAACCTCAGGAACGCTCACGTCGAAATCATCCCGCAGCGAGGCGTGGCTGGCGACCAAGAGTTGGCCAAAACCGTTCAGGTCAGCATCTGCGATCGCAGCAATGGTCTGTTTGGTGCGGGCAATCTCGGTTACTACGTGTCTGGCGCGGCGTTCCACTTGGCTGGGCAACGAGGCACCCGCGATCTGTTCCAGCGTCGCTTCGCGCAGAGATTTGAGGCGCAAGGCTTGGGCCGCCGTTTCACAGTCTTGCCGCCGCTGGTTGTAATGGCCATCAACCAGCTCGCGCTCAACGCCGGATTGGACGATCAGCACCGCCCACGTGGCGGGTAAGCAGACTGTCTGGGTGCCAAGATCGCGGCAATCGATCAGCAAGGCTGTGGCGGGTTGGCCATGGGCAATAACCATTTGATCCATGATGCCGCACTTTACCCCAGCAAAGCGGTGTTCGGCGGCTTGGGCGGATAGGGCCAGTCTGGTCGGGTCGGGCGCACTTTCTCCGGCCGCCGCGGCTAGCGCGCGGCCCGCGGCAATGCATAAAGAAGCGGAGGATGACAAACCGGCGCCGCGGGGCAGAGATCCAGCAATCGCCATGCGTGCTCCGGCGATCGGCAGACCCGCCTCGGCTGAGCACATGGCCATTCCTTTCAGATAGCTGTGCCAACCGTCTTCGCTCGGTGTTTTGGGATCGCCCAAGCAGAATTGATAGCGTTCACCCTGGCAATCGAGAGCCACGGCATCAACCCGGTCACTGCCCGATGGCCCCCAGGCAATAGCGGTGCCAACCGAGATGGTCATCGGCAGAACCAGACCATCATTATAATCAACATGATCGCCGATCAGATTAACCCGGCCGGGGGCAATTATTACACCCTGCGGTTCAATGCCAAAGGCGGCTATAAAACCCCTGCGGGCCCGTGCGATCGCGCTCATGTGGCAATCTCCAAGGCGCAAAGCCGCTCGGCGGCAGCTTCAGGACTCAGATCGCGCTGGGTTTCGCCCAGCAGTTCAAAGCCAACCATGTGTTTGCGCACGGTGGCCGAGCGTAACAGCGGGGGCATGAAATGGGCATGAAGCCGCCAATGTTCCGTATCGGCACCCAGGCTGTGTGGTGCACCATGCCAGCCCATTGAATAGGGAAAATCGGTGTGAAACAGACCGTCATAGCGTTTAAGCAGGCGCGAGAGGATTGCGGCTAACGAGACGCGCTGCGCGGATTGCAGATCTTCCATGCGGGCCACCGCCACGCGGGCAATAAGCAGGGTTTCAAATGGCCAGGCCGCCCAATGCGGCACGATGGCGAGCCAGTCTGGATTGTGTTCGATGATACGTTGGCCAGCCGCCAGTTCAGCAGTCACGACATCATCGAGCAGCACCGTGTGGTTTGCATCGAACCAAGCGCGCTGCTGGGCATCTTCGCGCGCGGGCAATTCCGGGACAAAATCGCTTGCCCAAACCTGACCATGCGGGTGCGGGGATGAGGCGCCCATCATCGCCCCCTTGTTCTCGAACAGTTGAACGTGTGCCCATCGCCCCCCAAGCTCAGCCGAAAGCGTGCACCAGCAATCGACTACGCGGGCAATCTCAGTCTCTGATAGACGGGCAAGAGTAGCACCGTGATCGGGTGCATAGCAGATAACTCTGGCTTCACCGCAGGCTGGCTGCGTTTGGAAAATACCTTTTGCGGCTGCCGGTTCGCTTTGATCCAATAGTGCGGCAAAGTCGTTATTGAAGACAAAGGTATCCCGATAATCGGGGTTAGCCTCACCCGTGGCGCGCGTGTTCCCGGGGCAAAGGTGGCAGGCTGGATCATGGGCTGCTGTAGCGGGTTCAGATTGCGGCGCGGCTTCACCCTGCCATGGGCGCTTGGCGCGGTGCGGAGAGACAAGCAGCCACTCACCGGTCAACAGATTGCGGCGGCGATGAGGAAGGTTGGGGTTAGACATTTGCGGGCTCACGCTGTGGTCCTGATGTGATAGATGACCACACTTTCCGCCTTAAGTGGCGGCAGCGGCAGTCCGGCATGAGCCAGCCAAGATCCGGAGAAGTTTTGCGCTGCGTTGCGCATGGCGGAAAACAGGGGGGCATCAGCCGCCGCATGGCCTGCACCGCCACCCGCTGTGCGGAGCAGATGTACAGCGCATTGCTTGCTATCTGCCAAAAAGGGTAGGCGCAGCGGTTGAGGCCGGCGGTCAGCCGCCGGAGCGGTGCGAATGGCGAACAGCAGGAATTCATCCTCGCGCCCTTGAGCTTGCCAAACCAAACCATCTGCGCCCTCACCGAGCCATGTTCTCCCGCCATGCAGCAGATCGCGCCAATGTTTGTGGAAGGCGATCCAGTCTGCCAATTCCGCCTGTTCGGCAGGTTTTAGCGTGCGGGGGTCCATTTCGATGCCAAAGTGGCCGGGCATGGCTATCGCGGCGCGAAAGCCTAAGGATTGACCACGGCCTGTGGCATGGGCTGGGCTGGCACCAACATGGGCACCCATCACTTCGGGCGGCAGAAAGGCCAAGAAAGCGCGCTGAATGTCAGTGCGGGACACGGCATCCAGATTGTCGCTGGTCCAGAAACGATGGGTGAAGGTTGCAATCCCGGCTTCTGATCGTCCACCGCCGCCTGCACAGCTTTCGATTTCAACAGTGGGATGGGCGGCCCGCAGACGGGCTAGCAGGTCATAGACCCCTGCCACCTGTGCCTGCCCACCTGCCGGTGCCAGATCACGGTTGTGATCCCACTTGAGATAAGACACCGGAATGTCGCGCAGCAGGGTATCCAGCGCGGCAAACAGATAGTTGCGCACATCAGGGCGTGACATATCCAGCACCAGTTGATGGCGCGCAGTTGGGCGGTCGCGGTTAGGCAGGGCTAAGGCCCAATCAGGGTGGGCGCGGTAAAGATCGCTGTCCGGATTGACCATTTCCGGTTCAACCCACAGACCAAATTCCATGCCCAATGCGATTACCTGATCCGCCAAGGGTTTTAGACCATTGGGATATTTGATCGGATCAGTTGTCCAATCGCCCAGACCAGCCGTGTCATCATGGCGACCACGGAACCAGCCGTCATCGAGAACGAAACGTTCAACCCCCACAGCGGCGGCGGCTTCGGCTAGTGCCAGAATGCGGGGGGCATCGTGATCAAAATAGCACGCTTCCCATGAATTGGCATGAACCGGACGGGGGCGCATAGTGCCACTGGGCCAAGCCAAACGATCCCGAACAGCGGCGTGTTGCTGGGCCATGGCTCCGTTGCGACCTTGGGTCGAAAGAGCAAGGATCGCTTGCGGCGCGGCAAAGTGATCACCGGGATTAAGAGTGATGCCGTTAGCTGGCATGGCAACCCCGGCGCAGAGCGTCCAAAACCCCTCATCATCGCGTTCTATTGCGATCCGGCTATCGCCTGACCATGCCACTTGCAGAGCATGGACCAGTCCGCCGTGGTGGCCAGCACCTTCGGCCAGCACGATCGCAGCGGCGGGGCCGCCGTGCCCCGATATGCCGCGCCGCCCTTCGCGCAACCAAGTTTGCTGAGGCATTGCTTCGCGGCATTCGAGCAGTTCAGCATTGTGACGCCCGCGCCATGAGATGATCTGGG
>JBEGLE010000138.1:0-5621 GCA_041183725.1 Pseudomonadota bacterium
CTGTAAGCGTTTCCGGCGGCTATCAAAAACGAGATGGCTTCCGTGTCCATGTAATCACCGGCCAGCGTGATCTGGGCTTGGATTCAAAGGTTCTGCGAGCCAAACTTCGGTATCAGCCTTCAGCCGACGCATCGCTGACCCTAACTGGTTTCTTTTCAGATCATAGCGACTCCGCCGCCTATTCCGGCTTTGCTTATAACAACAACACTGTTGGCAAGGCCCTCTTTGGCTTAATCACTCCGGCGAATAATCCGAACGGCCTCACAAGCGTTCCAGTCGCAACAAATAGCTCTCAGTATTCAACTGACCCAGGCGTTTTTTCCCGCACCAAATCAAAGGGCGGCAGTTTGTCTGGAAAATTTGACGTTGGAGCCGGCACGGTAAACACCCTGACATCCTATACCAAGAACGAGACCTTCTATGTCGCTGACGCTGATTTCAGCCCGGTTAATTATGCACAAGCGAGCTTAGTAGCCGGAAAACCACTACTTGGTAGCTACTTTACCCAAGAAGCGAACTTTGCTTCAAACAAAATTGGATCTATAAGCTTTATTATTGGCGGACTTTTCATAACTGGAAATGAAGAGTTTCAATCAAATACATTCCAAATTGAACTAAATTCAAATATAACACTGCCACCAGCCGCTCCTAAACCTTTCTTTTTAGCTGTTAATAAATATGGTCGAGTAGATAAGCAGATTTTTGCGGCCTATGCTGACTTCACCCTTAATCCTACAGATGAACTCACTATTACCGCTGGTGGCCGATATACCACTGAACGCCAGCGTGGATTCTCAGGGCCTGTCGGTGGAGACATTGTGGAATATCCCGGCGGCGCCGTGACATTCAACAAATTCACGCCACGTATAACGGCACGTTATGCCATCACACCTGAGGCAAATATTTATGCTTCATGGGGCAAAGGCTTTAAAAGTGGCGTTATAAATACTAGCAACTTTGCCCAAAAACCTGTGAATCCAGAAAATATCACGTCCTACGAAATTGGATTAAAAGGACGCGTGGATAGCTTATCGTTCGACCTTTCGGCATTCCACTATGACTATACAGATTTGCAAATTGTTGCTTACGCCCCGCCAGTCTATATCAATCAGAACGCAGCATCGGCGCGGATCAATGGCGTTGAAGCCAATGCCAAGATTGCCGTCACGACAAACTTTAGCATCAGCGCCAGCGCTTCCTATGTTGATGCCAAGTTCACCAAATTTCCGGCGGCCGCCGTATTTGTCGCCAATGGCTTCGGCAACAACCAAGTAACTCAGGATCTTGGTGGTACTACGATGCCGCGTGCCCCCAAGTTCACCGGCAATATTGCCATGGACTACAAGGCTGACACAGCCTTGGGCAGCATGAGTGCTCATGCTGGTGTTTACCACAATTCAGGATCTAAGTTCGACGTTTCAGGCGTTCTGGGCCAAGACACTTACACGACAGTTGATGCGGAACTCTCTTTAGAACCTAAAGGGATTAACGGTATGCGTATCGTTGTCTGGGGTAAAAACATTGGCAACGAGACCTATTTGTCCTCATTCCTTGATTCCCAACTGGCCAATGGCGTGACCTTTGCTCAGCCGCGCACTTACGGCCTGCGGGCTGAATTCTCTTTCTGATCTGCGGGTTAAAGATCAGAAAATTCTTGGGCTCGGGCCCCGATCCATGCGGATCGGGGCCCGTCTCCGTTTCTTCCTGAAGAGTGGGTAATACAAGATATTAGGGGCTGACCTGTGCGCTTGCTAACCGCACCCACTTGCTTGGCGGACTACCCCCCAAGTCTGTGGACAGGCCCTGCGCTGATCAACAGTTTAATGCACTGCAGCAGTGCGATTATCAAAACAGGCTGATCAGAGCAGAAGCGGCCTTATACCTCCTCCCCGCCAAGCCACTGCTTTTGGGCAGCGCGCCATGCGGGCTGGGAGAGGGATTACACGTCCAATTCAACCAAGGCTTCGAGCTGCTCGATAAAATGGGCACTAGACGTGCTGAACAGGTGCAGGTCAGCCTTAGTGCCGCCAACCGCAAACACCTGGCGCAGGCCCTCTGCCGCAACTTCTGGCGCACCGATGGGATCGAGAATGCCTGGCGGGCGCAAGATCAGTTCCAGCGGCTTGGCCCGCTCATGCCAAGTCGGTAGATCGCGTGCCTGATTGAGGAAGGCGGCCATTTCGTCATAGTCCAGACCAAACGGCATCCAGCCATCACCCAGTTCCACCGCACGGCGCAACGAGCGGGCGCTTCGGCCACCGATCCACAAGGGCAGATCGGGCTGAACCGCGCAAGGATCAATGATCAAGCCGCCAAAGTCATAAAAAGGGCCATGATATTCCGGTTCGCGTTTGCCCAGTGAGGCGCGCAGCGCCCGCAAGGCATCATCTCCGCGCGCCCCGCGCTTGGTGAACTCCTCACCACCCAAACCCAACAGGTCAAATTCTTCCTTGAGCGAGCCAACCCCCAAGCCCAGAATAACCCTGCCACCACTGACAAAATCGAGCGTACCATAGCGCTTGGCAATTTCCAGGGGGTGGTGATAGCCCAGCACCAGAACCGCTGTCAGCAGACGGATCTGGTTGGTAATGGCAGAAAAATGACCAAAGGTTGCCAGGGGATCAAAATAGCGTGCCCCGCGCCTGGGGGCCTCGGCAGCGGGCACACCGATATGTTCCGCGCATTGGAGGTGGCTGAAGCCCAGACGGTCTGCCGCCTGCACCACTGCAGCAATATCTGTCATCGTGGCATTGATTTCCCACGGGCAGTGGGTGCCGCCGGTTAAAGTAAGACCAGGAACGGCCAGGCCGATACGTTCAGGGGCAACAGGCATGGACAATCTCCCGCGTCTCAAAAAGACAAAAAGGTGCTATCGGCCCTGATCGCATCACGGCCGGGATAACCCGCTTAGCTCTGGCTCAGGATCACGCCAGAACCGTGGCATGCAGGGTGCGCTTAGACGATTTCGCCGATTTCGGTACCAACCGGGTAGGTTTCCCCGTCTGCCACCTTGATCATCAACGTACCCGAGGCGGGGGCTTCGATTTCGCGCGCAGCTTTGTTGGTTTCCAGCGTGTAAATCACATCGCCTTCTTTAACGGCTGTCCCGCTTTCAACCATCCATTCAGCGAGGGTCCCCTCGCTCATGGACATTTCAAGCTTGGGAATTGTCAGGATTGTCGACATGGTTGCTTCTTTCTTTTGATCAGGACTTTACGATGCCGCGCACGCGCGCAGCGATCGAAGCGGCGCCGGGCACCTGGTTGAACTCGATCTCTCTGGAATAGGCGATCGGCGCATAGTCTGCACCCAAACGAACCGCCGGTGCTTTCAACGTGCCCCACAGCTCTTCATTGATCGTCGCGCAGATTTCTGCCCCCAGACCACAGAATTCAACCGCAGCATGAACCACCACGGCCCGGCCGGTCTTTTTCACCGATTGCAGAATCCGGTGATAGTCGATGGGGACCAATGACCGCAGATCGATCACTTCGGCGCTAATGCCTTCCTTGGCCAATTCTTCGGCAGCAGCTAGGCAGTTATGCAGTTCCCAACCATAACTGATCAGCGTCACATCGGTGCCTTCGCGCTTCACCTTGGCGACACCCAATGGGATGCGATAATCGCCGGTCGGCACTTCGCTCTTTTGTGTATGAAGCAGCATGATCGATTCCAGAACCACTACTGGATCGGGATCATTGATCGCCGATAGAAGCATGCCCTTGGCTTCTAATGCGCTGGAGGGGTAGAGCACCTTGACCCCCGGCGTATGGGTAAGCCAGGCTTCCAAGGACTGCGAGTGCTGAGCACCAAAGCCGCCAATGGCCCCGCCCAACTGGACGCGGATGGTGAGCGGGGCATGAGTAGTCGCACCGGACATATAGCGCTGCTTGGCCGCATGGTTGGCGATCTGATCAAGACAGACACCCATGAAGTCAACGAACATGATTTCTGCGATCGGGCTCATGCCTGCGATCGACGAACCAATCGCCGCGCCGATAATTGCCGTTTCGCAAATTGGCGTGTTGCGCACGCGGTTCTTGCCGAATTTGGTTTGAAGCCCCTTGTTGGTTACGAACACCCCGCCATGGGGTTCGCCCACATCTTCACCCAAAATAAAGACTTCAGAATTGGCATCCATCGCCACTTCCTGCGCATTGCAGATTGCCTGCGCCATAGTCATGGTTTCGGTGGGACCGGTCACCTCAGCTTCAGCTTCTCGCACCGGATATGTACCGCGGATTGGAACGCTGCCCGCGTCCTCGAACACGTCGAGAATTGTCTCGGTGGCGGGAGTAACTGGGCTGGCCAAAGCGCGGGTGATCGCGTCTTCGACTTCGCTCTTGGCGGCTTCTTCGAGGCTGGCCAGTTCTTCTTCGCTGGCTATGCCCGCATCGATGAGCAGCGCGCGGGTCTTTTCCAGCGGCGCCCGTTCCTTAGCCGCAGTCAGAACATCTTTGGCGGCGTTATAATTATCGCCAACGCCAGCGTGCGGCCCCATGCGATAGGTTACCGCTTCGACAAAGACAGGACCATTACCAGCGCGAACCTGTTCAATCACGTCCTTCATGCCGGCATAGAAAGCGGCAGGATCGTTACCATCCAGCTGAACACCCCGAAAACCCAAGGCTTCGGCACGACCGTAGAAATTCGGGCTGGCAGTATAAGTTGCGATTGGGCTGTATTCACCCCATTGGTTGTTCTGACACAGGAAGATCACCGGAAGCTTCCACGCACCAGCCAGGTTCATCGCTTCGTGAACGGCACCAATCGAGGTGGCCCCATCGCCAAAGTTGACGATCGTCACCCGATCTTCGCCGCGTTCCTTGGCTGCAATAGCCAAGCCGTTGGCAATTGGCGGACCTGCGCCAACGATGGCTGTGGTCACCATCGAGCCAGATGAGGGATCGGAGATGTGCGGGCTGCCGCCCTTCCCCTTGTTCAAACCACCCTCGCGGCCCAAGGCTTCGGCGAACATGCCGTAAAGGTCGACACCCTTTGCAACCTGATCGTGGATGCCGCGATAAGTAGTGACCATATAGTCGCGGGCCGTAATCAATTGCGAGATCGTGGCAGGAATGCATTCCTGCCCGGTCATTGGCCAATAGGTGAACATGAATTTGCCTGCGGAAAGGCCTGCTTGAATCGCCTTATCTACAGCCCGAATTCGGGCCATCTGGCCATAGATTGCCTTCAGGACTTCGGGTTCAATTCCCAGATTGCCTTGTGCCATCGCAATTCTCCTCAGATTTCAAAACAACGCGCCTGCTCACAAGCATGCCCGAATGAATGTCTATGGGTCTATTCTTTAATTCCAAGAATCGCCCCTTACCAAGGCTCCACTGCAGAAATCACGGCCTTATGTCCATGCCTATTGCATCGCTGAGGAGTCATTAAGCCGTGCAAGCAGCCCCGGCCCGGCTTGATCGCCATCCAGCATGTAATTCTGACGGTGGGTAATTCGCCATTGCCCATCCCCTTCGCGCGCCAATTGGATCCGCGAGGCGCTGAGGCGGCCGATATAAAACCCATCATCGCTGTGCATCGCAACCATTGTGTGGCAAGTGGCCACGGCACGGTCCCCATCAATCACCACGTAGGGCACTGTCGACATATGGGCA
>JBEGLE010000139.1:0-6116 GCA_041183725.1 Pseudomonadota bacterium
GCCGCAATCCCAAGCGCGCCTTTCGCATCAAAGCACTGGGCAATCTGGGGCAGGTGCAATTCCTGCGCGCTGATCTGAGCAACAGTGCCCTGATGCCCGCGCTGGTTGCCGGGGCCGATGCCGTGGTCAATCTGGTGGGGGCCTTCAAAGGCGATCTGGAGAAGCTGCATGTCAGCGGACCAGCCGCACTGGCCGCTGCAGCTAAGGCCGCCGGCGTGGGCGCCTTGGTGCATGTCTCCGCCAATGGCGCGGATGCCGAAAGCCCCGTTGCCTACGCCCGCACCAAGGCCCAAGGTGAAGTGGCCGTTTTGGCCGCCTTTCCCAAGGCAACGATCCTTCGCCCTTCGATCCTGTTTGGGCCCGACGACGCTTTTCTGAACATGTTTGGGCAGTTGATTTCGTCATTCCCGGTTATGCCGGTGTTCGGGCCAGAGGCCAAGCTGCAGCCGGTGTTCATCGATGATGCCGCCGCAGCGCTGGCCAATGCCCTAAGCGATCCGCAAAGCCATGGCGGCAAGACCTATGAATTGGTGGGGCCAGAGGTGATCACCATGGGCGATCTGAACCGCCGCATCGCCAAGGCCGAAAACCGTGATCCGCTGTTCATCGATCTACCCGATGCGGTCAGTTGCGCCATTGCCACGCTGACCGGCTGGCTTCCGGGCGCGCCGATTAGCCGCGACCAATTGCAATTGCTGCTGGCTGGCAATATTGGCTCAGGCGCACCGGGACTGAAGCACTTGGGCGTTAACGCCCGCCCGCTGGGTTTGTTTCTCGATCGCTGGATGGTGCAATATCGCAAGCATGGACGCTTTGGCGATACGCGCTGATTAACCCTTTGGCTGTATCGCCCCTGTCCGCTGGTCCTAAACCCGTTTAAGGACGCCCCGGCCTAGCCATCCACATTGCCATAGTGATCAGGGGGTTGGATGCCATCCATACGCTCGGTCAAAAGCAAGCGGAAGCTGGGGCGGCTTTTGATTACGGCATACCAGCCGCGCGCCTGTTCATGGCCTGACCAATCAAGCCCGCCAAGATAGTCCGCCACCGAAATCTGAGCCGCTGCCGTCAAATCGGCCAAGGACATGGTAGCCCCGGCCAGCCAAGGCCGACGATCAATCAGATAATCGATATAGTACAAATGCTCATGCGCCAGCTTCATCGCCTCGCGCAGCACTTTGGAATCAGGGGACTGGCGATAGACCAGCCGCTTTTTCATCCGTTCATGCAGCAAGGGCGCGGTGACATCGCCATAAAAGCTCTCGTCAAACAGCGCGACCAGCCGCCGAATTTCGGCGCGGGAAACAGCGTTGCCGCCGATCAACTGGTTACGATCAACGGTTTCTTCAAAATATTCGCAGATCGCCTGGCTATCGACCAAAACAATCTCTCGTTCCAAATCCGTGCGGCGCATCACGGGGGTACGCCCGGCTGGGTTCATGCGGAAAAATTCATCGCGCCCCTGCCACGGGTTTTCACGCCGCAATTCATAGGCGACCCCCTTCTCTGACAAGAGCAGGCGGACTTTTCGGCTGAAGGGACACAAAGGAAACTGAAAGAGCTGCCACATAGCCTTCTCCCATGCAGCGATGCGGCTCTGGCTCCAAGAGCAAGCAGGGCAATTTTCCTGTGGAAAGCCTTTGCCCGTGCGGCCTAGGCCCCGCGTGAAATCAGGAATACAGCGTGTTCAGCCCGGAAATTGGCGGCAGACTGGCTGCACAGCCGATCACCGGAAAGAAACCACACCTGCTCCACCACAATGCCGCGCGCCGCCACGTGATCGCGAAAATCGGCGATGGTCAGGTGGTGGATATTAGGGGTTTCGTACCAAGCCACCGGTAGCAGCCGGGTTACCGGCATCCGGCCGCCCAGCAGCAGCGACAGGCGCACCCGCCAATGGGCGAAATTGGGAAAGCTGACAAAGGCCTTGCGCCCAACCCGCAACAACTGATCCAGCACCAGATCGGGCCGATGTGTGGTTTGCAGGGTTTGCGACAGGATCGCATAGTCGAATGAGGCATCCGGATAGATCGCCAGATCTTTATCCGCATCGCCCTGAATGACGGACAGGCCAAGCCCCACACAGTGTGCCACCTTGTCCGGATTGATCTCCATCCCCCGCGCATCGCAGCCGCTGCGATCGCGCAGCGCCGCGAGCAGCGTCCCATCATCGCAGCCGACATCCAGCACCCGCGATCCGGGGGCAACATGGCCAGCGATGATCGCCAGATCAGGGCGAAGCGCGCTCATTGCGAAACGAACCCGGCAATGACCCGATCAAGCTCGGGCACGTCCAGCAAGAAGCTGTCATGGCCAAAGGGGGCTGACAATTCGACGAAACTGACTGGCGCACCGGCGGCGATCAAAGCATGGGCCAGTTTGCGCGATTCCACCGTGGGATATAGCCAATCGGTATCAAAGCTGACCAAGCAAAAGCGTGCCTTGCTGGCACGAAAGGCATCAGCCAGACGCCCATCATGCTCATCCGCCAGATCGAAGTAAGACATGGCGCGCGTGATATAGAGATAGGAATTGGCATCAAACCGGCCAGTAAAGCTTTCCCCCTGATAGCGCAGATAGCTTTCCACCTGAAAATCGGCATCAAAGCCAAAGCTCTTGGCTTCACGATCTTGCAGGCGGCGGCCGAACTTTTCGCTAAGCGTCGCCTCAGACAGATAGGTGATGTGCGCGGCCATGCGCGCCACGGCAAGGCCCGCATCAGGCGCCTGGCCCGTGTCGTAATAGGCGCCATCCTGCCAATTGGGATCGGCCATAATCGCCTGACGACCGACTTCCTGAAAAGCGATATTCTGCGCCGGCATGGCCCCGGTGGCAGCGATAACCATCACCCGCTCCACCCGGTCTGGCCAATGCGCAGCAAGGCTCAACGCCTGCATACCGCCCATTGATCCGCCCAGCACCGTGTGAAGCCGCTTCACGCCCAAGGCATCGAGCAGCGCCATATGGGCGCGCACCATGTCGCGGATAGTGATGACCGGAAAGCGCATGGCCCAAGGCTGGCCATCAGTGGCCAAGCTGGCAGGGCCGCTGGTACCCATGCAACTGCCCAGCACATTGGGGCAAATGACATAGAAGCGATCAGTATCAATCGGCTTGCCCGGCCCTACCATACGATCCCACCACCCGGGCTTGCCGGTGATCGGATGGGTGCTGGCCACATACTGATCGCCGGTGGTGGCGTGGCAGATCAGGATAGCATTGTCTTTGGCCGCAGATAGCGTGCCATAGGTTTCATAGGCAATGCGCGTGTTTTCAAGCCGCAAGCCGCAATCGAGGGCGAGCGGTTCAGCAAGATCCAGCACGGTGCTGGCGGTCACGGTTGCGGTTCGCGTCATCGGTGAGGGCGGACTTGGGGGGAAGCGCCCGCTCTGTCAATGCTCGGAAGCCGCAAAGCCGGGCTGGAATTCGTAAGCTTTGCTGCTAATGCCGACTTTATGAGCGGTGCACCCACCCCCAAAAGCTGGATCAGCGCGATCCATGCCTATGTCCCCGGCAAGAGCGCGGGGGCTGATGGCCGTCCGCTGATCAAGCTATCGGCCAACGAAAACCCGCTGGGCTCAAGCTCTGCGGCCCTTGCTGCGCGCAGTGATACGGCGGCTCCGGCGCGCTATCCTGATCCCGACAGCAAGGCCCTGCGCGCAGCGATTGCCGATGTGCATGGCCTTGATCCGGCGCGGATTGTGATGGGCACTGGCTCTGATGAACTGCTGAACCTGGCTGCCCAAGGCTATGCCGGACCCGGCGATGACGTGATCTATGTCCGCTATGGCTTTTCGGTTTACGACATTGCCGCGCGCCGCTGCGGGGCCACGCCGATCATCGCGCCTGATGCCGATTATGGCACCGATGTGGATGCCCTGCTGGCCGTGGTATCCGATCAGACCCGCGTGGTCTTTGTCGCCAATCCCAATAATCCCACCGGCAGTTTTCTGCCAAAGGGCGCGATTGCGCGGCTTCACGCGGGGCTACGGCCTGATGTGCTGCTGGTGATCGATCAGGCCTATGCCGAATATCTCGCGCCCGAAGATGATGATGGGGCTTTGGCCTTGGCCGAAGCGCATGACAACGTGCTGGTTACCCGGACTTTTTCCAAGATCTATGGCTTGGCGGGGGAGCGGATTGGCTGGGGCACCGGCGCGCCGGGGATTGTCGATACGCTCAACCGCATTCGCGGGCCATTTAACATTTCCAACACCGGGCAGGCCATGGCCGAAGCGGCGGTGAAGGATCAGGCTTTTGTTGCGCATGCGCGCGCGCACAATGCCACAGAGCGCGCCCGTTTTGTGGCTGCATTGGAGGCCATGGGCAATTTTGGTCTGCGCCCTTTACCCAGCGAGGCGAACTTTGTTTTGATCCTGTTTTCGGGTGCGCTGACGGCTGAGGCCGCGTTTAATGGCCTTGCCGATCACGGCTATATAACCCGCTGGTTGCCCGGTCAGGGCCTGCCGCAAGGCCTGCGCATCACCATTGGAACGGCAGAGCAAATGGATGATATCGCCCGGGCACTGCGCCGGATGGCGGAGGCCGCCCAATGAGCTTTAAACGTATCGCCATTATCGGGCTTGGCCTGCTGGGCGGATCCATCGGTCTTGCCGTGCAGCGCTATCTGCCCGGTGCCAGCACCAGTGGCTATGATGCCGATCCGGCCACCCGTCGCCGCGCGGCTGAACGCGGTTTGACCACCACGGTCTGCGACAGTGCCGCCGATGCGGTGAGCGCGGCTGATCTGGTGATCTTCTGCGTGCCCGTTGGCGCTATGGCCACCGCCGCCGCCGAAGTGGCCAATGCCCTGCCCGCTGGCGCGCTGATCAGCGATGTCGGATCTTCGAAGGAATCGGTGCTGAAGGCGCTGGCCGCAGCGCTACCCCGCCATGCGATCATTCCGGCGCATCCCGTTGCCGGGACCGAGCATTCTGGCCCCGATGCCGGATTTGCCAGCCTGTTTCAAAAGCGTTGGTGCATCGTCACCCCGCCCGAGGGGGCCAACCCGGCGCAGGTTGCCGCGCTGTCTGCTTTCTGGGAAGCGCTGGGGGCTAAGGTTGAACGGATGACCCCGCAGCACCACGATCTGGTGCTGGCGGTTACCAGCCACCTGCCGCATCTTATTGCCTATACCATTGTCGGCACGGCATCCGATCTGGAAGAGGTGACCCGCAGCGAGGTAATTAAGTATTCCGCCGGCGGTTTTCGGGATTTCACCCGCATCGCAGCCTCTGATCCCACCATGTGGCGCGATGTGTTCCTGTCCAACAAGGACGCAGTGCTGGAAATGCTGCAGCGTTTCTCGGAAGATCTTACCGGCTTGCAAAAAGCGATACGGCTTGGCGATGGCGATGCGCTGTTTGATCATTTCACCCGCACCCGCGCAGTGCGCCGGTCAATCATCGAAGAAGGGCAAGACGATGCCCGGCCCGATTTTGGCCGCAGCGATCACAGCGGCGCATAACCCGCTATACGATCAGGAATAGGGCCCCGGCGGCGGTCATCACGATGGTTGCCGCCCAGCCGCCGATTTGCATTGGCAGCGGGATCGCCAGACGGCCCATGATCCGGCCGCTGCGGGCAATCATCATGGTCAGCACCATCAACGGCGGGGCAAGCAGCCCATTAATGACTGCGGTCCAATAAAGCGCGCGCATCGGATCTATCCCGATCAAATTCAGCATAAAACCCCCCAGCACAGCCACCCCAATCGCGCCATAGAATGCCTTGGCCTCTTTCGGCTTGTGATCCAGCCCTTCGGCCCAGCCAAAGGTTTCTGACAGGGCATAGGCAGCAGAGGCCGCCAAGACCGGAACCGCCAGCAAACCGATGCCGATAATTCCGGCAGCAAACAGGATGAAGGTAAATTCCCCAGCAATCGGGCGCAAAGCCTCGGCTGCCTGATCGGCTGAGGTGATCTGGGTGATGCCATGCGCATGAAGCGTGGCGGCAGTGGCAATCACAATCGCCAGTGCGGTAATATGGGTTACCGCCATGCCAACAAGGGTATCGGTGCGCATCCGCGCCAGACTGCGCCCGGCCTTGCGCGGGAACATACCCAAGGGGTGTGTATGGGTGCGGTGCTGTTCTTCCACTTCTTGCCCCGATTGCCA
>JBEGLE010000140.1:0-3296 GCA_041183725.1 Pseudomonadota bacterium
CGTAGCTATATTGCCAAGCTTCTGACCGATGCCGGTATTCCTGATGCCGATATGCGGGCCGGGCGTATCTTTGATCTTGAGATGAAGATTGCCAAGGCCCATGCCTCACGCGAACAGAGCGAAGATATGCGCGCCTCTGCCAGCGAATGGTCACGCGCAGAGCTTGAAAAGCGCGCGCCAGGGTTGGATTGGCAAGTATTCTTGGCAGCAGCGCAATTGGCGGGACAGGATCGCTTTGCCGCTTATCATGCCCAAGCCATCCCCAAACTTTCGGCCTTGGTTGTCAGTCAGCCGGTGGAAGCCTGGAAAGACTGGCTAATTTTCCATCACATCAACAGCCACGCTGATGTGCTGCCCGCCCGCATCGATGCCGATCACTTTGCGTTTTACGGCACCACGCTACAGGGCACCGCAAGCCAGCGGCCGCGAGAGAAACGTGCAATTGGACGCGTGAATAGCTTGCTGGGCGATGCACTGGGCAAGTTTTACGTCGAGAAATACTTCCCCGCTGCTGCCAAGGCAGAAATTGAAGCCATGGTTACCAAGATCAAGGCTGCCTTTGCCAGCCGGATCGAGGCGATAACGTGGATGGCACCGGCCACCAAAAAAGAGGCCTTGAACAAGGTTCGTCAGATCGAATTTGGGGTTGGTTATCCCGATAGCTGGAAGGATTATTCAGCCTATAACCTTAACCCTGATACGCCCTATGCCAATGTTATAGCGGGCGAAAAGGTACGTTATGCCCAACAGCTCGCCAAATTGGGCAAGCCGCTGGATCGGCGCGAATGGTGGATGAACGCGCAGTTGGTTAATGCGGTGAACCTGCCGGTGCAAAATGCGCTCAATTTCCCAGCCGCCATTCTGCAGCGGCCGTTCTTTGATCCCAAGGCCGATGCCGCCTTTAACTATGGCGCAATCGGCGCGGTGATCGGGCACGAAATCAGCCATAGTTTTGATAACAACGGGGCGGAATTTGATGCCACTGGCGCCCTGCGCAATTGGTGGACACCTGCGGATCAGGCCCATTTCCGCCAAGCGGGCAGGGCGCTGGCCAATCAATTTGATCGCTATGAACCCTTTCCCGGCTTGCATGTGCAAGGGCAGCTAACCTTGGGCGAGAACATCGCCGATGTCGTCGGTATTGCCGCTTCGCTTGATGCCTATCACGCATCGTTAAAGGGTAAGCAGGCGCCAGTGATCGAAGGCTATACCGGCGATCAGCGCTTTTTCATCGCCTTTGCCCAAAGCTGGGCCACCAAGATGCGGGATGAGGCTTTGCGGTCACGCATCGCCACCGATGGCCATGCCCCTGGCATGTACCGAGCGCTGACAGTACGCAATATCGATGCGTGGTATCGCGCCTTTGATGTGCAACCGGGTGACAAGCTTTACCTGCCACCCGAAAAGCGCATCAAAATCTGGTAAGGGCTTATGCGCCGAACTTTTCGCGCAGGGCCATAAGGCAAAGGGCGGCCTCAGCCGCTTCTCCGCCCTTGTTCTTTTGCGCTGGATCAGCGCGGACCAAGGCCTGCGCTTCGTTTTCAACGGTTAGAATGCCATTGCCAATGGCCACGCCATCCATGGTCAGAGCCATGATGCCGCGCGCGGATTCCCCGGCAACGATTTCGAAGTGATAGGTTTCACCGCGAATAACGACGCCAATCGCAACATAGCCGGCATAGTCGCCCGACTGATCGGCCAGAGCAATGGCGCCCGGAATTTCCAAAGCACCGGGAACGGTGATGACTTCTGACTTGTGGCCCGCTGCGGTGATCGCGGCCTTGGCGCCAGCTACCAACATATCATTCAGGTGGTCGTAAAAACGCGCTTCAACGATAAGGATGCGGGCCATAGTCTGTTCTCTTTTATGATCAGTTAATTGGGCGTTCGCCAACGATGTTCAGGCCATAGCCTTCCAACGCAACGAGAGAGTGGTGGGTGTTGCTAAGCAGAACCATGTCATGAATGCCCAGTTCCGATAGGATCTGAGCGCCAACGCCATAATCGCGCAGTTCTTCGATATCTGGGGTATCGCCTTTGCGTGCGCCTTCCTTGATCTCGATAACCCGGGTCATCATCTTGTCCATCGGGCGATTGATCACCACGATGACGCCGCTGCCTGCTTCGGCGATGATTTCCATTGATCGCTCAAGCAGGTGGGCGCGTTCACCATCTTCACCAAATATGTCAGAGAACATCGAAAGCGTGTGCATTCGCACCAAGGTTGGCTCGCTCGGATCGATCCGTCCCTTTACTAAGGCCATGGTTTCATCGCCAGTTGCCTTGTTCTGGAATGTGCAAACCTTCCATGTGCCGCCCCAGCGGCTTTCGAAAGTGAGTTCTGAGCGCTTTTCCACCATACGATCATGGCGGCGACGATAGGCGATCAGATCACGGATCGTGCCAATCTTCAGATTGTGTGTGCGGGCGAAGGTTACCAGATCGTCCATCCGCGCCATGGTGCCATCATCACGCATGATCTCGCAGATCACACCAGAGGGATTAAGGCCGGCCAGCCGCGAAATATCAACCGCTGCTTCGGTATGTCCAGCACGTACCAGAACCCCGCCGTTGCGGGCACGCAGCGGGAAAACGTGGCCGGGGGTGACAATGTCAGCCTTGCCCTTGGTGCCATCTATGGCAACCGAAATGGTCCGCGCCCGATCTGCAGCCGAAATGCCCGTGGTCACCCCTTCAAGGGCCTCAATCGAAATGGTGAAGGCGGTTTCGTGCCGCGTGCCGTTATGGCGGCTCATCATTTCTAGCCCCAGATGATCAGCGCGTTCCCCCGTCAGAGATAAGCAGATCAGCCCGCGGCCGTGGGTGGCCATAAAGTTGATGGCGTCAGGGGTGGCCATTTGGGCCGGAATAACCAGATCGCCTTCGTTTTCGCGGTCCTCATCATCAACAAGGATGAACATCCGCCCGTTGCGGGCTTCGTCGATGATTTCTTCGATAGGAACCAGCACAGCCGCATCATCATTGGAAAACAGCATACGTTCCAGCTTGCCCAGCGTATCGGCGGTGGGGTTCCAATCATCCTCGGTGCAATCGCGCAGGGTGTTGGCGTGCAAACCAGCGGCACGGGCCAAACCGGAGCGGGTCATGCGGCCCGATGAAACCAATTCGCGAACGCGTTCGATAGTGCCAGTGGCGGGAGTGTTGCTGCTCATGCATTCCCGATATCACATTAAAATGTGCTGGCAATATGGATTTCACATCAGGCTGTGGATTGGTTCGACCTGAATGTGATGCGCATCACGTTTTGCAATGCAATGACGGCTGCAGCCATAAGG
>JBEGLE010000141.1:0-8869 GCA_041183725.1 Pseudomonadota bacterium
CTCTGATCGCTTTGGCCTATGCCCGCGATCTGCCTTTGGTGGCGACCAATCCCGCCAATTTCGCCGAGCCGAATTTCTTTGCCGCGCATGATGCCTTGCTCTGCATCGCCAATTCCACGCACATTGATGCCGCCGACCGTCCGCGTTCAAGCCGGGAAGCCTGGGTGAAATCCGGGCCAATGATGGACGAGTTGTTCGCCGATCTGCCAGAAGCCTTGGCGAATACCTTGGTTGTGGCAAAGCGCTGCGCCTTTATGCCGCCCAAGCGCAAAGCTTTGTTGCCCAGCTTGGCCGGTGATACCGAGGGCGAGGCTTTGATGCTTATCGCCGATGCCCGGGCGGGGCTGGAAAAACGGCTTGAGCCTTATGGTGAAATGACGGCCGAGGAGCGGCAGGTCTATTTTGACCGGCTTGATTTTGAAACCGGCATTATCAACAAGATGGGCTTCGCGGGTTACTTTCTGATCGTGGCCGATTTTATCAAATGGGCCAAGGATAACGATATTCCTGTGGGGCCGGGGCGTGGTTCGGGTGCGGGCAGTGTGGTGGCCTGGGCCTTGACCATTACCGGGCTTGATCCGCTGCGGTTGGGCCTGCTGTTTGAACGCTTCTTGAACCCCGAACGTGTTTCGATGCCAGACTTCGATATCGATTTCTGTGAAACGCGGCGCGGGGAGGTGATCCGCTATGTGCAGGCGAAATATGGCGAGGACCATGTCGCCCAGATTATCACCTTTGGTAAGCTAAAGGCCCGCGCTGTGCTGCGCGATACGGGGCGCATTCTGCAAATGAGCTATGGTCAGGTCGACCGGCTGTGCAAGATGCTGCCCAACCATCCCACCGATCCTTGGCCTCTGCCGCGCGCGCTCAATGGCGTGGCCGAATTTCGGCGGGAATATGATAATGACCCTGAGGTAAAGCGGCTGATCGATCTGGCGATGCAGCTTGAAGGCTTGCCGCGGAACAGTTCTACCCACGCTGCTGGTGTGGTGATTGGTGATCGCCCACTGGCGCAATTGGTTCCCCTCTATCGGGATCCGCGATCGGATATGCCGGTTACCCAGTTTGACATGAAATATGTCGAAGATACCGGCCTTATCAAGTTCGACTTTCTGGGGCTTAAGACACTGTCGGTGCTCAAGAAAGCGGTCCAATTACTTGAGCGGCGCGGGGTGACGATCGATTTGGATACCCTGCCGTGGGATGACGAGGATGTTTATCGGCTGTTGCAATCAGGTGATACGGTTGGGGTGTTCCAGCTGGAATCCGAAGGGATGCGGCGCACGCTGGCGGCGGTGAAGCCCACCAATTTTGGCGATATTATAGCGCTCGTCTCGCTCTATCGGCCTGGTCCGATGGACAATATCCCGCTGTTTGGCCGGCGTAAGAACGGGCAGGAAAGTATCGTCTATCCGCATGAGAAACTGGCGGGCATTCTGGCCGAAACCTATGGGATTTTCGTTTACCAAGAACAGGTGATGCAGGCCGCGCAGATTTTGGCCGGTTATTCGCTGGGGGATGCCGATCTTCTGCGCCGCGCCATGGGCAAAAAGGTGCAGGCCGAAATGGACGCCCAGCGCCAGCGCTTTGTTGATGGCTGCGCCACAGTATCCGCGATTGATAAGATCAAGGACAATGAACTGTTCGATTTGATCGATAAGTTTGCCGGCTATGGCTTTAACAAATCACACGCGGCAGCCTATGCGTTGCTCGCCTATCAAACGGCTTGGTTCAAGGCGCACTATCCGCACGAATTTTACGCCGCATCCATGTGTTTCGATATGCACCAGTCTGAAAAGCTGGCGGTATTTGTCGATGATATGCGGCGCAATGGGGTGAACCTTGCGGGGCCGGATATAAACGCCTCGGAAGCCGAGTTTTCGGTGGATCAGACCGATGAAGGCTTTGCCGTGCGCTATGCTTTGGCGGGTATTCGCAATGTTGGCGAAAAGGCGATGGATGCGATTGTCGCAGAACGCGAAGCCCATGGCCGCTTCACCAGTCTGGAAGACCTGTTCCGCCGCACACCCTATGGCGCAATGAACCGCCGCCAGTTAGAAGGCTTGGCCGGGGCAGGGGGCTTTGATGGGCTGGAGCCCAATCGGGCACGGGTTGTTGCCAATGCCGATATGTTGCTGGCCATTGCGGATGAGGCAGAGCGCAGCCGCAACAGCGGGCAAGCCGCGCTGTTTGGAGGCAGTGGCCAAGATCAGCAGGCGGTGCGCCTGATCGAGGCAGAAGCGTGGTCACGATCCGATCAGATGGCCAAAGAGCGCGAGAACTTTGGTTTTTATTTTGCCGCGCATCCGGTGGAACAGTGGCGCGCGATTGCGGGGGCACAAGGCGCGCGCTCCTATTCCAGCCTGATGCAATCGGGCGTGCCGGGGGGCGGGCGCTTGCCTGCGGTTATGGCGGCAATGGTCGAAGGTGTGCAGAAACGAAAAACCCGCAAGGGCAAGGATTTTGCCTTGGCCGATTTTTCCGACAGTTCGGGCCAGTTTTCGGCCTCGTGCTTTGAAGAATCGCTGGTTGAACCGCTGCTGGCTTGGGCCAAGGACGGCACCTGTCTGTTGCTGCAGGTTGATCTTGATGCGCCCAGTCCGGATGAACCGCCGCGCGTTACGGTGCGTGGGGCACGGCCGATGGCCGAGGTGCGCGAGGCGGCCAAGATGGAACTGCGACTTGAACTGGATCGGGTGGAAGCCATCGCCGAACTTTCCCTCTTGCTACCACGCACAGAAACCGGCGGCGGTGATGTCTTTGCCCGCTTGCGGACCGGCGGCGCGCAAGAACCACTGCTGAAGCTGGGTAGCGACTTCCATCTGGATAGCGATGTCGCCGAGCGCATTGCCGCTATTGACGGCGTTCACCACGTCTCGCTTGGCGCACGGCGCAAGTCAGCGCATTTGCGGTTGGTTGCTTAACCCTTTGGGTTTTGGGCAACCACGGCATGAATTTCTGCGGTCAGATGGTTGTTCAATTCAATCAGTTTGCGGAGATCATCGTTAATTTCGAGTAGGGCCTCGGCATCTTTATATGTCTGATAAGCCTGTTTATCTGATGCTGCGGCGGCGACTTTTTGTCCCACCATGATGATCGACAGCAAAACCAATTGCAGAAAAGTTTGGGCGATCCACGAAATCAGCGGCCCCGTGCCACCGCGTATGGCCGCCGGGAGGCTGATTAGCGCCAAGGCGGTAAAGGCATAGGCGCACCACATGGTGCCTACTGCATTGGTAATCCGCACCGCCAGCCAGCCGTTAAAGCCCCGATGTTCGGCAGCACGGGTGACTATGCCTTCGCTCTGGCGATGGGCGATGCGGGGATGGCTTGCATGGGTTTGATGCTTGGTCATGGCTGGCCTTTTTAGAGCAGAGAGGCGCATAGGGCGGTGAAAGGAGTCGACTTTTGCGGCAATCGCGTTACTATTGTAACCAGTTATTATCTCTATAGCGGTCCACAGCAAGAAGCTGAGATCATCATTATGATATATGAATTAGAGCAAGTTTTGTTGCGCTGTCTGGAAATGGCCGATGATCAGCAGTTGATGCTGACCGCCGCTCACATAGCCAGCGCATTAGATGCCTTGCGGGCAGAAGGTTCTGTTGGCGCTCACACTTCGGTTTTGGAACCAGCATCTAACCCATCATCTGTGGCTGAAGATGTCGAATTTTAAGAGCTTATTTCTCATTTAACCGCGGTATCAATTCCACAAAATTGCATGGCCGGTTGCGGCTATCGAGCTGTTCGGCAAGGATGCCGTCCCAACCATCTTTGACCGCGCCATTTGAGCCGGGCAGGGCAAATACATATTTGCCGCGTGCCACCACGGCCATCGCCCGTGATTGGATGGTAGATGTTCCGATTGTGCGATAGCTGAGCCAGCGGAACAGCTCGCCAAAGCCGGGAATGTCTTTATCTTTGATGCGGTTCAGGGCCTCTGGCGTCACGTCGCGGCCGGTCAGGCCCGTGCCCCCAGTGGTGATCACGCAGTCAATCAGGGGATCATCCAGCCATTGGCTGATGCGACTGGCAATGACAGCGGCATCATCTTTTTCGATAGTCCGTGCCGCCAAAGTATGGCCTGCGTTGGTAATCCGCTCGGCAAGAATATTGCCAGAGGTATCGTCATCAGGCCCGCGCGTGTCTGAGACCGTCAGCAAGGCGATGGTGATGGGTTTGAAAGTCCGGCTGGGATCAACGGCCACGGATGATCGCTCCGTTTGCGGCCATGCGCAGGCCTTGGCTGCCGTTCAGACCCGGAAAAGTGGGCCACATGCCTTGCACCAGCGCCATACGGGTTTCCGAAGGACCTCCGGCTTGGCGTTCGTACATCCAGTAATTCCGCATCACCACATTCACATAGCCACGGGTCTCCCAATAAGGGATCGATTCGATCCACAAGAGGGGATCACCTTGATCATGGATCTGGGCGTTCCATTTGGTGATCGGCAGGATCCCGGCATTATAAGCCGCCATAACTTTCGGCAGCAGGCCTTGGGTTCCGGCCTGATCTTTCAGCATTTGCAAATGGGCCTGACCAAAGGCGAGGTTCACTTCGGGGCGGGTCAGATCGGTGGCGCTGCCCGGCAGGCCAAGTTGAATGGAACGATCTCGCGCGGCGCTGGGCATAATTTGCATCAGCCCGCGTGCGCCTGCGGGGCTTACCACCTTGGTGCGGAATATCGATTCCTGCAGGGTGTGGGCATAGATCAATGCAGGATCGACCTTCCACCCGGTGGCTGGAGTCCACTTGGGGGTGGGATAGCGTATCGCCGCTTCCGGACGGCCGCCAGTCGGCGCATTATAGGCCATCCACAATTGGGTAGAAGGCAGGCCAAGGTCGCGGGCGAGCCGTGAAAGCGGCTTATAAAGCGCAGGGCTTCCAATGCGGGCTTGGTGACGCAGAACTTCGTCAGCCAGACCATCTTCGCCAATTTCAGCCAAGGCAACGGCGGTGCGCACATTGGGCTGATCGCGCAGCAACTGCCAATCGGACAGCGTAAAATCAGCCCCGCCATGGGTTTCAGGGATTTTAAGCCCCAATTGCTCAGCCGCCATCATGCCGTACAGCGTTTCATCACGCGCAGCGGCAAGGCGGAGGGGGGCAGAGGCTAGCTCTGGTTGGCGGCTGCGCACATAAGAGCGGCTTTGCCAATACCACGCGGCGCTTTTCAATTCGGCATTGGCCGTGAGGTTCGCAGCCTTGCCAAAGGCATCGGCGGCAGCCTGAAAATTGGCCATGCGCCAAGCGGCAAGGCCCGCAGTCCACCAACCTTCAGCAACCCATGGCCCTGCGCCTTCCGAAGCGCTTTGTCCCAAGGCAAGGGCGCTGGTATCATCATTGTTGATGTAAAAGGCCCAAGCCACCCTGGACCGCCATTCGGCGCGGGCGGCGGGGCTGAGCGCAGGATCAATGCCATCGAGCAGAATACGAGCACTGATCGGATCATCAGCCTTGATCTTCGCCATGATGCCGGTGGCAGTACTGAATGGCATGGTGCCATCATTGGTATCACGCGGACGTAAACGCTTGGGCGCGCTTGGCTGCGTGATGAGCGCCTGCGGTGAAGGTAGCAAAACCGGCAGTTCCAAGCCGCGTTTGGCCGCAAGAGCAGCCATTTGCTCAGCTTGGGGTAGGCTGGCGCCTTCGCTCAGCCATTTTTCAATTTCGGCAGATTCGATCTTGGGGCTGTTGGCATCCAAATAATATTCGGCGCGGGCGACTAGATGGAGCGGCCCATCCGGCTGTTGCGCCAGCAGGGTTTGCACTTGCACCCAGTCTTCGTGATCAACCGCGGCGAACAGGGTTTTGTAATAGGTGCGCTCATCCTGACTGAGCAATTTGGGAACGGCGCTACGGTCTTGGCGATTGGTGAAATAGTCCATCGCCGCGCTGTTGGCATGGGCAGGCGCAGCAACAAACGCCGCAGAAACGACGCATAGTCCAGCAAGCAAGTGTGCCTTGGCAAATGTCACGCAGCTATGGTTCCTGACCATTCGAGCCATCGCCGCCACAAGCCCTCTTTTGCCTTGGCACGTTGCAGTGCATCAAGCGAAAGGGCGGAAAACAGCGGTATGGCGTGATCATTATCGCCAATTTTAACGCTCGTAAGCAGACTTTGCGATGGGGCGTGGCCAAGCAGCGATGGAATAGCGCCGCCAAACGCGATGATCCGCTTTGGCGCCGCCAAAGCAAGGTGATGGCGCAAAACATCACCCAAACCAGTTTGTTGCAGCCCCTGCCAATCAGGCATGGGCGTGTGGCGGGTGAGCAGGCTGGCGAAATAGGTATTCTCTTCGCTTACACCCATGGCGGCCAGCATGGCACTGAGCATTTTCCCTTGTGGACCAGAGAGCAGGCTTTCGTTGTCCATCACCTCTGGTTGTTCGACCAAAATCAGCAAATCAGCGCCATATCGTCCGCGAGGGGCGATTCGCTGCGCGCTGCTTCCATGATCAAGCGATGTTTCGGTCATCCACCAGGTTTGGAAGCCGGCAAGATCCTGCGGCCAAGTGGCGTGATCACCGCCAAAGCGCGGTTTTTCGGGCACGGCAGGCGCTTTGATGACCGGCATGGGGCGCGATTGCGGTATATCTGCCGTTGGCGTTTCTGCCGCTGCGGGGCTGAGCCATACATTCGGCGCATCGGCAAAAGTGCAATCAACCCCAGCATCGCGCCACCAGGCTAAGGCCCCCGATATATCACGGGAAAGAGGGGTGTTGGGGGGCACTTCCATGGTTAAGGCTCTTGACCTGCGTGGGCGATGCAATCAAGGCCGTTTCGGTGAGCCGCGCCTGTCGCGGGATGAATATGGGGAAAGTCATGATCGAACGCGAATCGATGCCCTACGACGTTGTGGTGGTTGGCGGTGGACCTGCTGGCTTGGCAACGGCGATCCGGCTGAAGCAAACCAATGCAGACCTGAGTGTTTGCATTCTGGAAAAGGGCTCGGAAATCGGGGCCCACATCCTTTCGGGGGCGACTTTCGATCCTAAGGCGCTTGACGAATTGCTGCCCAATTGGCGCGACGATGGCTGCCCGATGGCCGAAGTGCCGGTGACCGATAACTGGCACTGGAACATGACCAAGCGGGGCAAGATTTCTATTCCGCACATCCTGATGCCGCCGTTCCTCTCGAACAAGGGCAATTATACCGGCAGCTTGGGCAATCTGTGCCGCTGGCTGGCGGGTAAGGCAGAGGAATTGGGGGTTGAAATCTTCCCCGGCTTCCCCGCGGCCGAAGTGCTTTATGATGATAATGGCGCCGTAATTGGCGTGCAGACCGGTGACATGGGCGTTGACCGTGAGGGCAATCCCAAAGCCGATTTCATGCCCGGCATGAACCTTTTGGCGAAATATACCGTATTTTGTGAAGGCGCGCGCGGCCATCTGACCAAGCGGTTGAAGGCGAAATACGATCTTGAGGCGAACTGCGAACCGCAGGTTTACGGCATCGGCATTAAGGAATTGTGGGATATTGATCCTGACAAGCACGTTCCGGGCCGGGTGATCCACACCCAGGGCTGGCCGCTATCGGAAACCGATAACTGGGGTGGCGGCTTCCTTTACCATCAGGCGGGGAATCAGGTGTCGCTCGGTTTCGTGACCGCGCTCGATTACAAGAATCCCTATGTCTATCCCTTCGAGGAATTCCAGCGCTGGAAGCAGCATCCGGAAATCCGCAAGATCTTGGAAGGCGGCAAGCGGGTGGCCTATGGCGCGCGCGCGATCAACGAAGGTGGCTGGCAATCGGTGCCGCATCTGGCATTCCCCGGCGGGGTTTTGGCTGGTTGCTCGGCTGGTTTCGTCAATGTACCGCGCATCAAGGGCAGTCACACCGCGATGAAAAGTGGCATTCTGGCGGCCGAAGCCATTGCTGCCGCGATTGCCAATGGGCGTGCGCAGGACGCGCTCAATGAATATGATACCGCCGTGCGCGAAAGCTGGATCGCCAAGGAACTGAAGCTTGTGCAAAATGCCGAGCCGCTGGTTGCCAAATTTGGTGGCGAGATCGGAACGCTTCTGGCGGGCGCGGATATGTGGCTACGCACGCTGTTTGGCTTCGGCATAACCAAGCCGATGAAGCATCACACCGATGCTTCGGCCCTTCAGCGGGCCGATCTCTATCAGCCGATCGCCTATCCTAAACCGGATGGGGTGATTAGCTTTGATCGTCTGACGAGCGTTTCCTTCTCGTTTACCAACCACGAAGAAGAACAGCCGTGCCATCTGCGGTTAAAAGATTCCGCCGTGCCAACCGCGATCAATCTGCCGGTCTATGCCGGGCCAGAAGCACGCTATTGCCCGGCTGGGGTCTATGAATACATCGATGCCGATGGCTCTGGCCCACGCTTGCAGATCAATGCGCAGAACTGCGTTCACTGCAAGACCTGCGACATTAAGGACCCCACCCAGAATATCGAGTGGGTGACCCCTGAAGGTGGCGGCGGGCCGAACTATCCGAACATGTAGATGATCGAAACAGCCTATGCCAAGATCAACCTCGCGCTGCATGTCCGCAAGCGGCGCGAGGATGGTTATCATGAATTGGAAACGGTCTTTGCTTTCGTCGATGCGGGGGATATTGTTTCCATAGCACCTGCGCCGCGCGATGAATTAAGAGTGGTTGGTGAGTTCGCGGTGCAACTCAATGATCCTTTTGGCAATATTGTTGCCAAGGCTCTGGCTGCATTGCCGCATGGAACGGGCTGGCAAGTCACGTTGGATAAGCGTTTGCCGGTCGCAGCAGGGCTGGGCGGCGGTTCGGCAGATGCCGGTGCGCTGTTTCGTTTGGTGCAGCAGCAACATGGCCTTCCCGATGATTGGCAAGAACGCGCTGCACGGCTTGGCGCCGATGTTCCAGCC
>JBEGLE010000142.1:0-3228 GCA_041183725.1 Pseudomonadota bacterium
ATATTGATGGCACCCGCAGTCGTGATGATCTGGTAGAAGCCTTTTTCACCGATCTGCGCTGGCTTGGGCTGGCTTGGGACGGCGATCCCGTATTTCAATCACAGCGCATCGCCGAATACACCGCAGCAGCAGAGCGGTTGATCGCCATGGGGCTGCTTTACCCCTGCACCTGCACGCGCAAGCAGGTGGCCGAGGCGGCGCAGCGCCATGGGCCAGACGGGCCACTCTATCCCGGAACCTGCCGCGGCAAAACCGCGCAGCTGGGCGATGATGTGGCCTGGCGACTGGATATGGCCAAGGCAATCGCGCTGGCGGGGCCGCTTGACTGGACTGACGCATGGGCCGGGCGCCAGGTGGCGCAGCCTGAACTTTTCGGCGATGTGGTGCTGCTGCGCCGCGATGCCCCGGCCAGCTATCATCTGGCTGCCACGCTTGACGATGCTGCCGATGGCATCACGGTGGTGACCCGCGGGGCCGATCTGTTTGCAGCCAGCCATATCCACCGGCTGCTGCAAGCCCTGCTGCAATTGCCTGTACCCCTATGGCATCACCACGGCCTGTTGATAGAGGCCGATGGCCGCAAGCTAGCCAAGCGGCGCGGATCGTCAAGCTTGGCTGATTTGCGCCAATCAGGGCAGGATGGCCCGGCGCTGGCCGCGGCCTTGCGGGCAGGTATCATGCCTGCTGGTATTTCCCTGATAACCGGTATAGGTTCTGCCCCATGAAAATCCTGCTTATCATTATCCTCGTTGCGCTGATGGCGCTGGTTGTGTTCAGCTTGGCACGCGGCATCATTGCCTTTTTGCAAAGCACCCGCGTCGATCTGGAACGCGACGAAAACAGCGGTCCATCGGAAATGCAACTGCGGCAAAACAAGATGATGTTTAACCGCATCCTCTACCAAGGACTGGCTGTTCTGGTCGTGGCCATTCTGCTCGCCGCTGGCGGCAAGTAATCTTGGTTAAGCTTAACCGCATTTATACGCGAACTGGTGATGATGGCACGTCGGGGCTGGTATCCGGCCCGCGCCGCGCCAAGTATGACGTCCGCTTTGCCGCCATTGGCGCCGTCGATGAAGCCAATTGCGCACTGGGTTTGGCTTTAGCCGCCATGGCCGGTGATCCCAACCATGCGTCCCTGCGCCGGATCCAGAACGATCTGTTCGATCTGGGGGCCGATCTGGCAACACCGGGCGATGATTTTGCCCCTTCAGACACCGTTCTGCGGGTAATCCCAGAGCAAAGCACTTGGCTGGAACAGGCGATAGACGCGCTGAACCAAGACTTGGCGCCGCTGACCAGCTTTATCCTGCCGGGCGGCACCGAAGCCGCAGCCCGGCTGCATTGCGCCCGGGCATCGGTGCGCGGTGCCGAGCGCAGCATGGCGGCACTTGCCGCACACGAACCGGTTAATCCTGCCGCGCTGGCCTATATCAACCGTTTGTCAGACTATCTGTTTGTTTTGGCGCGCGCCCGCAATGATGGTGGCCGTGCCGATATTCTCTGGGTGCCGGGCCAGAGCCGCTAGAGCGGGCAATGTCTCGCAAAAGAGACTAGCCATTAGGGCTGCGTCTCGCTAGGCAGCGCGCTTTGCTGCAACAGCGAAGGGTTTAAATCATGTCAAAGATAGCCGTCATCGGTGCCGGCCAAATGGGGTCAGGCATTGCCCAGACATCGGCACAATTCGGCCACGAAGTGCTGCTTTCCGATATTGATCTGGCCCTTGCCGAAAAGGCCAAGGCTGGCATCGAGCGCACCCTGCGCCGCTTGGTGGAACGCGGCAAGTTTGAAGCCAATGCGGTGGATGCTTTGCTGGCGCGGATCACCCCGATTGCTGGCTATGATGCCATGGGCGAAGCCGATTTCATCATCGAAGCCGCGACCGAGCGCGAAGAGGTGAAGCTCAAAATCATCGAAGCCGCCGGCAAGGTGCTTAGCCCCACGGCGATCATGGCATCAAACACCAGTTCCATCCCGATCACCCGCATGGGGGCCAAGGCGGTTGATCCGCAGCGCTTTATCGGCATGCACTTTTTCAACCCGGTGCCGCTGATGGGCCTCATGGAAATAATTCCAGGTCTGGCAACATCCAAGGAAACCACCGAGCGGTCACGCATTTTTGGCGAAAGCATCGGCAAGGAAATCATCGTTGCCGGCGATGAGCCAGGCTTTGTCGTCAACCGCATTCTGGTGCCCATGATCAACGAAGCTGTTTTCGTACTGGGCCAAGGCATGGGCACGATTGAAGAAATCGACAAGGGCTGCCGCATCGGCCTGAACCATCCGATGGGTCCGCTGGAACTGGCTGATTTTGTCGGTATCGATACGCTCTATGAGATCGTGCAGGTGCTCTATAAGACCACCGGCGATTCCAAATATCGTCCGGCTCCGCTGCTGGTAAAGTATTTTGAAGCCGGTTGGCATGGCCGCAAAGTGGGCCGCGGCTTTTACGATTATTCCGGCGAAACCCCCGTTCCTACGCGGTAAAAGGGTGCAGGGATAATTGCGAGCTGTAGCTTGTATATAGCCCGCTCACCCTGAGCCTGTCGAAGGGTGTCGCGCAAGGGGCGGGCTTGGCGCAGCGCCCTTCGACAGGCTCAGGACGAGCGGGATTTGGGAGATTCACACATCCCTCCCCCATCCATTCCCGCGCTAGACCAGATCGGTAGCCTCGCGCCTTAGATCATACAGCAGGTCGAGTGCCTCACGCGGGGTTAAGGCATCGACATCAATCGCGCTAACCCGCTGGCGCAGAGCCTCAGCGGGCTGGGGTGCTTCGGGTTCGGCGGCCGCGGCAGCAGCAAACAGTGGCAGATCACCAAGACCTGCGGCCAAGCCTCCGGTTTCTGCCCGGCCTTTTTCCAAGCGATCCAGTACGGATTTGGCCCGCGCCACCACGGCAGCGGGAACGCCGGCCAGCTTGGCCACGGCCAAGCCATAGGATCGGTCCGCTGGCCCTTCGGCCAATTCATGCAGCAAGACCAGATCGCCCTTCCACTCGCGTGCACGAACATGGTGGAGCGACAACGCCTCGCAGCTATCGGCCAGACGCGCCAATTCATGATAATGGGTCGCAAACAGGCAGCGGCAGCGGTTAGAAGAATGAACCGCCTCGGCCACGGCCCAGGCCAGCGCCAAACCATCATAGGTTGATGTGCCGCGTCCTACTTCGTCCAAGATGACCATGCTGCGTTCGGTTGCTTGAGCCAGAATGGCCGCCGTTTCGACC
>JBEGLE010000143.1:0-3179 GCA_041183725.1 Pseudomonadota bacterium
TATTAAAATAACGCGGATATATCCTGTAAACATATGGTCAGTGGATCGAATTGGTCTGCGTTTTATAAGCCTCTGATTTTGCGAGCATGGCTATCTTTGCTTGTTTGCATTGCGCCATTGGTCGCAATTTGGAAGCAGCAAATCCGCCTGAATGCCCGTTCAAGCTGGCAGGTATCGTGTGGTAATGGCCCTTGCTTGGCTGCCGAAAGGAGAGGAAAATGCACAAGATGGTTGTCTTAGCCAAGGCTGCATCTGGCAGGGTCGAAGAACTGGCCAAGTGGTATGATGAACGTCACATTCCGGATTTGCTTGCCGTGCCCGGCTTCGTCAGTGCTGAACGCCACACGGTTCTGCCAGTAAAAGTGCCCGAAGGCACCCAGCAATGGGATTTCATGCTGATCTACGAGATCGCCGGCGATAACCCAATGACGGTGCTAGCAACCATGGGGGGGCTGATGGGAACCGAACAAATGCCGGTCAGCGATGCATTGCTGAGTGTTCATACTTTGTCTCATGTTGCCTTGTCGCAGTTCCGCAAGGATAACTGATCTGGCTGCCGGGCTTTGGTATTCAGATGGTATCACAAAGGCGCTTATTAATATTTGATCCCGCAGGTTAATGCGCCCAGAAATTGATGCAGATCAAATATAAGGAATTTCGCATGAATGCCGTGACCCGCTTGAGTCCGATTGTTGATGCCGATGCACATGTTAACCCGTCGCACGATATGTGGGCAGATTACCTGCCTGCCGAAATGCGGGCTTTGGCACCACAAATCGAGCATGGTGATGACTGCGATTACATCGTTTTTGAAGGCAAGCGCCGCAAGCTGAACCTGATCAGCGCTATGGCGGGGCGTGATGGCAAAGATTTCAAGATGCATGGCCGTGCGGCTGATGCCCGCAGCGGGGGCTGGATGCCTAAGGCGCGGCTGGATGATATGGATGCCGATGGTATCGATGCGGCCGTCCTGTTTGGCGGTGGCCCGCTGGGCACGACCAACAACGATCTCTTCATTGCCAGTTTCGATGCCTATAATCGCTGGTTAGCTGATTTCTGCGCCTACGCACCGGATCGTTTTGCCGGCGTTGGCTATGTGCCAATGCAGGATGTCGATGTGGCTATTCGCATGATGCGTGATTTTGCCGCGCGGGGCTTGAAGGCAGTGAACATTCCGGCTTTCCCGATGGCCAAGGTGGCGTCGTCTGCCGGTGCCAATGCTATGGATGCCCAGACCCGCGCCCTAACCGGCGACGTCAACGCAGATCGTTCTTATGCCGATCCTGAATTCGATCCGTTCTGGAAGGCCGCTTGCGATTTGGGCATGCCGGTTACCATACACTTGGGTGGCCGCGCCGTTCGCTTTACTGAGCCGAAGTTTTTCCTGTCGGATCTGCTGATGTCGAAATTCGGCATGGGGGAGCCGATTGCGATTATGATCTACGGCGGCGTGTTCCAGCGCTTTCCCGATCTGAAGCTGGCATCGGTCGAAAGCGGTGTCGGCTGGCTGGCATTCGCTGCCAATTACATGGACGAAACTTGGCATAAACAACGCCATTGGGTGAACAGCGTGCTGGAACATGAACCGAGCTATTTCATGGAGCGCAACATCTATGCCTCCTTCATCCATGACCGCGTCGGTATTTTGACGCGAGATATGCCCGGTGCTGGTAATATCATGTGGTCATCTGACTATCCGCATTCTGAGACAACTTTCCCACATTCGATGCAGAAGATTGAAGAGCTGTTTGAAGGTGTGCCTGAAGCAGACAAGGCCATGATTATCGGTGGCCGTGCCAAGGCGCTGTTTAACGTGTAATCCTCTCGCACTGATCCGGTTGCCACAAGCGGCCGGATTGGTTTTCAGAAACGCACTTTCGTGATGGGTAGAGCCGATGTCTTTTGAATCTATTGCGGCAAAAAAGGTTGTGCTTCGCTGTAATCCGGAAGGCAATCTGAAGGCGAGCGACTTTGCGATTGAGGATTGTGTGCCCCCCCCCGTAACTGAGGGCACGTTTTTGGTGCGCGCAGTCTATGTGTCGGTTGATCCGATGCTGCGTATTTTTATCGATAAAAAACCGCTCGGCAGCAGTGCTATGCCCAGCCTGCCTTTGGGCACGACGATCCCCGGTGCTGCGGTGGGTGAAGTGGTGGAATCGCTTCATCCCGATTATAAAGTTGGCGATATCGTCGAGGGTCGCTTTGGTTGGCAGCACTTTGCCCTATCCAATGGACAGGGCGTCAACCGGGTTCCTCAGGGATATGGGAATATTGCTAACGCGCTTAGCATTGGCGGCCTTCCAGGTTTTACCGCCTATATAGGTTTGAATGCGGCAAGTGGCGTAAAACCGGGGCAAACGATTTTAGTCAGTGGTGCCGCTGGGGCAGTAGGTTCTGCGGTCGGCGCGCTGGTTAAGGCCCGCGGTGGACGCGTCGTTGGTATTGCCGGCGGCACAGACAAGTGTCGCTATTTGCTTGAGCAAGTTGGCTATGATGCGGTTGCTGATCGCCATGCCCTCGATTTTCATGCCCAACTGGCTGCGGCTTTGCCCGATGGGGTGAATGTCTATTTCGACAATGTGGGTGGGCCGATGCTGGCTGCGATGATGCCCTATATGGCATTTGGTGGGCTGGTTTTGATTTCTGGTCTGATGGCCCAGTATCAGGGCGTTACGCACGCGGCTGGCCAAGATAATTTGCCCACTGTGCTCCACGCGGTAATGGGTAAAGGGGTTCGTATTCAGGGATTTAGCCAGTTTGGTCAGGACGCGCTCCGCTCTGGCTTTGAACAGGAAGTGTCTGATTTGTTGGCCCGTGGCGCCGTGAAGCCGGAAATTCATGTGGTTGAAGGGCTTGAGAGCTTGCCCCAAGCACAGGTAAACCTGTTTGACCGCAGCACGACCGGCAAAGTCGTGGTGCGTGTTGCGGATCTGCCTGCGCGCTAAGCCCGGCAGACCAGCACAATTTAGGAGTATAATAGTGGCGATGCGCGCGGATCAGGCTCAGTCTTCTTGGTTGCCCACCCGCATGTTGATTGGGGGCAAGCTGGTTGAGGGCGAAGGGCGGCCGATTATTGTTCGCAACCCTTCAACGGGCGGCGTAACGAGTGAATTTTCCGGAGCCTCTCTGGCTCAGGTGCAAGCGGCGATCAAGGCGGCGCGGGCAGTGGCAGATAAGGG
>JBEGLE010000144.1:0-2900 GCA_041183725.1 Pseudomonadota bacterium
AGCCTTGGATCGGCCATGCGGCCGCATCCCCCAAAGCACAAATGGTATGGCCTTCAACCTGTTTGGTTACCTGCTGCAACATGTCGATTTCCGACACATCAGCATTACCGGTACGCAGGCGTTCCATCATCCGCCACATCCAGCCCGTGCCTTCGCGGCAGGGGGTGCATTGGCCGCACGATTCATGCTTGTAGAAGTAAGACAGGCGACTGATAGCGCGAACGATGTCAGTGGACTTGTCCATGACAATCACCGCCGCCGTCCCCAGACCAGACCCAACGGCTTTGAGGCCATCAAAGTCCATCGGTGCGTCCCAAATCTGATCGGCCGGCACCAATGGCACCGATGATCCGCCGGGGATCACGGCCAACAGATTATCGCGGCCGCCACGGATACCGCCGCAGTGCTTTTCGATCAGTTCGCTGAACGGGATCGACATCTCTTCTTCCACCACACAGGGCGTGTTGACGTGGCCAGAGATCTGGAAAAGCTTGGTGCCCTTGTTGCCTTCACGCCCAAAGGACGAGAACCACGTTGCACCGCGCCGCATAATGGTGGGCGAAACGGCAATCGATTCAACGTTGTTCACCGTTGTCGGGCAGCCATAAAGACCAGCACCCGCGGGGAACGGCGGTTTCAGGCGCGGTTGGCCTTTCTTGCCCTCGATCGATTCGATCATCGCGGTTTCTTCACCGCAAATATAAGCCCCCGCGCCGCGGTGAACGAAGACATCAAAATCATAGCCAGACTTGGCCGCATTCTTGCCGATCAGCCCGGCATCGTAGGCTTCTTGCACCGCGGCAAACAGCACTTCGGCCTCACGGATATATTCACCGCGAATATAGATATAGGCTGCCCGCGCGCCCATGGCGAAGCCCGCAACCAGCGCGCCTTCGATCAGCTTGTGTGGATCATGGCGCAGAATTTCACGGTCTTTGCACGAACCTGGCTCAGATTCGTCGGCATTGATAACCAAGAAACTGGGCCGATTGGGGTTCGGTTCCTTGGGCATGAATGACCATTTTAGGCCGGTCGGGAAACCCGCACCGCCACGGCCGCGCAGGCCAGAGGCTTTCATTTCCTCGATAATGGCATCGCGGCCCTTGGCGAGGATCGCCTTGGTATTATCCCAATCCCCACGGGCTTGCGCCGCCTTGAGGTTCCATGGCTGATAGCCATAGACATTGGTGAAGATGCGATCTTTGTCTTGGAGGGCCATGACTTACCACTCCTTCCGATAATCGTGATTGGCACCCACCATCGCACGCAGCGTCGTGGGGCCGCCCAAAGGCTCAACCGTGTGGCGACCGGGTTCTTGTGTGCCCGCCTTGGGGCTTTCACCCTTGGCCAAGGCATCCAGCACCGCGTTCAGCCGGTCAGCGGTCAGGTCTTCATAATTGTCGTCGTTGATCTGAACCATTGGCGCCGATGCGCAATTGCCCATGCATTCGACTTCGGTCAGCGTCCATAGGCCATCGGCTGTGGTATGGCCCAATTCCATGCCGCGCTTATGACAGGCTGAAAACAGATCATCTGATCCGCGCAGCATGCACGGCGTGGTGCCGCAAACCTGTACATGGAAGCGGCCCACCGGGACCAGATTGTACATCATGTAGAAGCTGGCAACCTCAACCACCCGGATCACCGGCATGTCGAGATAGGCAGCAACATATTCCATCACCGGTATTGGCAACCAGCCTTGGGTCTGGGTTTCTTCACCAACCTGCCGCTGGGCATAATCGAGCAAGGCCATAACGGCGCTGCGCTGACGGCCAGCGGGATAGCGGGCAATTGCCGCCTTGGCCTTGGCTTCCCAAGCATGAGAAAAGGCGAAAGCCCCCCAACGCGCGCGCAGTTCAGGGGTATCAGGTTCTAGATGACGGTCAGCCATTAGCGGATGAACTCCACGCGAGAGCACTTATCGCCCTCAAACGAATAGACAGCGATCACATCAAACGGCTCGACCAGTTCCGACCCATCGGTCGCCGGTCCGCGCGTGACATGTTCACGAAACACCACAAAGCTACCGCTCACTTGGCGCTCCACGATTGCGGCATGGTTCTGCGGCCACTTGGCGAAAGCGGCGGCGAGGCCCGAACGGGTGCCTTCCTTGCCTTCCCGCACCACCGCGCCGCGATAGTTCGCTTCGCAAGCATCGTCGGTCATATAGGAGACGTAGAGATCAACGTCCTGCGCGTTATAGGCGGCGATCATCGCCTCGGCGGTTGCGAGATTGCTCACCGGTCACACTCCCCAAACACCACGTCGATCGCGCCAAGGATGGCAGTGGCATCGGGCAGCATGTGGCCTTTGCACATGAAATCCATCGCCTGAAGGTGGCTGAAGGCGGTCGGGCGGATCTTGCAGCGATAGGGCTTATTCGAGCCATCCGACACCAAGTAGACGCCAAATTCACCCTTGGGGCTTTCGGTGGCGACATAGACTTCGCCCGCCGGAACGTGGAAGCCTTCGGTATAGAGCTTGAAGTGATGGATCAGCGATTCCATCGAGCTCTTCATCTCGGCGCGCTTGGGCGGGCTGACCTTGCGGTCATCCGAAGCGATCGGACCTTCGGGCATTTCAGCCAGGCACTGCTTCATGATGCGGGCCGACTGGCGCACTTCTTCGACGCGGACCATGAAACGATCATAGCAATCGCCGCTGGTGCCCACGGGAATTTCAAAGTCCATGCGGTCGTAAACGTCGTAGGGCTGGCTCTTGCGCAGATCCCAGGCAATGCCCGAACCGCGGATCATCGGGCCGGAAAAGCCCCAGCGCACCGCGTCTTCCTTGGAAACAATGGCGATGTCGACATTACGCTGTTTGAAGATGCGGTTGTCGACCACCAGGCTCATCGCGTCTTCGAACAGTTCCGGCAGGCGGGTGTCGAGCCAGACGGC
>JBEGLE010000145.1:0-11037 GCA_041183725.1 Pseudomonadota bacterium
TTGAATGCCGGTGTAAACAAAGGGGGCGACCCGGCCCGACTGGCGGCGCGACAGCTTGCCCAAAGGATCAAGATAAAAGTCACCCTGCCCGGTATAGTTCCCTGCCGCGGGATGCCTGACCAGCAAGAGCAGTGCATCCATCTTACTGGGGTCCCAGGCCAAACTTAATTCTGCAAAGGCATTGCGCGGACCATCCAGCCAGATGTTATCGCTGTTCACGCAGAAAAACGGATCAGGCAAGTGTGCCTGCGCCTTGATCATGCCGCCGCCAGTTTCCAGCAACATTTGCCGCTCATCCGAGATCGTGATCGCCAGATCTTTGTAATGCGAAAGGTGGGCTTCCAGCGCTTCGGGCAAATAGTGCACATTCACCACGGCCCGCGAAAGCCCGGCTTCTGTCAGACGATCAAGGCTGTGATTGATCAACGCCTTGCCAGCCACTTTAACCAGCGGCTTGGGCTGAAAGGCGGTCAGCGGGCGCATCCGCGTTCCAAGCCCTGCGGCCATGACCATAGCCGTATCAGAGGCGAGCCCAGGCTTGGTCACTCCGCCCACTCCCCCCCGCCTGCTGTGCGCAAATCAGCCGGAATATTGGCATCAAACCAACGCGCTACTGGGGCTAAGGCCGGATGGGCCAGATCCCGCTCCAACAAGGCCCATACCCGCGGAATCAATGAAAGATAACGCGGCTTGCCATCGCGCCGACACAGCCGCACAAAAATGCCAACGATCTTGGCATTACGCTGGGCGCCCAGCCGGGCATAATCCGCCAGAAACTGCTCTTTTCCGGGACGATCGCCCCAATAGAGATCAATCATCCGCGCTTCCAAATCGGCAGACACATCGCGCCGGGCATCCTGCAACAAAGACACCAGATCATATGCCGGATGGCCTGCTAGGGCGTCTTGAAAATCCAGCAGACCCTGATCAGCCAGCGATCCCAACAGCATGATATTTTCTGCATGGTAATCACGCAGCACAGTGACCGCGGGTTGCTGATGCGCCAACAAGGGAGCCAGAACTTCATCCCAAGCCGCTGTCCATCCGGGGACATCAACCGCCAGATCACGCGCCGGGGCATACCATTCCACCAGTAGGTTCACCTCGCGCTGGTAAACCGCCCTGTCATAGTCAGGAAATGGGCCAGCGGGCAGGCGATGGAGTTCCTGCAAAGCAGCAATAGCCCCGGCATAGACCGCCGTTTCATCCTGCGGCGCATCATCCAAATAATCGCGCATCCGCACCGTGCCGAAATCTTCCAGCAAGATGAGCCCTCGCGCAGCATCGCAATGCAGAATTTGCGGCGCGCGCAGCCCATTCGCGGTCAGCCAGCGCGCGGCACGGATGAATGGCTCGGTATCTTCTTCTGGCGGCGGCGCATCCATCAGCATCGCCGTGGCTTCGCCCAACCTGACCCGAAAATAACGCCGGAAAGAGGCATCACCGGCCAAAGGTTCTAGTAGCGCACCAGTCCAACCGGCTGCATCCAAAAAATTAACGATCGCACTTGGCACATTTACATCCATGGTTCTCGCCCTAGCCAACCTGCCCCTGCCTCGACAATCGCAATCCGCCCTTGCTCTGCATTTTCCAAGGCAATCGAGAGACAGGCCGCCTCGTGGGTAAATCCCCCTGCCTTTTCTGGCCACTCGGCAATCAGCGCAGCGCCATAGCGGTACTCATCTAGCCCGATCTCCTCTGCCTCAGCTGGCTGGCTCAGACGATAAAAGTCAGCGTGAACCAAGGGCAAGCGGACAGATGGCGGGTCGTATGTTTCGATAATCGCAAAGCTGGGTGACGGCACTTCGCCATGATGGCCCAAGGCGGCGATCATGGCTCTGGCCAAGGTGGTTTTGCCTACCCCCAGACCACCCGACAGGGCAACCACATCCCCCGACCGCAGAGCATGCGCAATGCGCTGTCCCAGATGGTCCATGGCAGCAAGATCGGGCAAGGTCAGGATCATGGCAGCGTAATCACAACAGCGGTTCCAACATCCGGTTCTGCCAGACGTTCAATTGCGCCACCATGGTCTTCAACCGCTTGGCGTGCCAATTTCATGCCATCTGCGTGCGTCAGATCAGCAGTGTCCAAGCCTTGGCCGTTGTCCGAAATCATAATCCGAGCATTGCCGCTCTTCACCCGAGACAATGCAATCAAAATTCGGCCACCTCTGCCGGTCCCAGCAATGGCATTGTCGATTATTTGGCCTAAGGCCTCGCTCAGCCGCGTGCGATCCCCTTGAACCGATCCTACCCGCTGATCCCCGCGTAAATCTAGCGCCAGACCCTTTGCTGTAAGCTGCTCTGCCCGTTCCTGCGCCAAGCCCACCATAAAATCGAACAAGCCAATCGCTTGCCCATTGCCCAAAGCCGTACTGCCCCCCTCTGAAACGTGGGATTTGCCCGTATCGACTTCCAATTGTCCGGCATTATTCTGCTGCAACACCACAGCGGTTTTCGGACTGTCACCAACCGCTATCACCGTGAGCAAACTGTTGCCATCAGGCAGCGGAATCCCCGTGAACTCCTGTGTTATGCCATTAGCCAATGCCAAACGGCCACATGATTGCTTGCGATCCAATGTGGCCGCGCGCACCACTTCGCCCACGCCTTTGACCTCAACAGAATAGGCCAGTTGCGGGGCGACTCTTTCCAACAGATCGTCAATTTTGGGATGGGTATCCAGAAATTCGCTGTCCAGTCGCCAATCAGCCGCGAAACGCCGGTTCCACTGCTGCAAACGGCCATCTGGGGCAAAGACGGCGACGGCTTCATACAGGCTATCAAAAATAACCGTTCGGGTGCGCAGCAGGATGTCACGGGCAGAGGACATTTGCAGGTGCTCGGTCCGATCTTCAACGATCATCAACAGTGAACCATCAGGCATCGGATGGGCAACCACCCGCAAATGGGTGCCATCGGGCAGCGGCCAGTCTTCATCCTGCGTTTCCCCCGATAGGAACCAAGCGGCCCTTTCACGCCGCCAAGCGGGGAAATCACGCGCCTCTGGCAAACGCGCGGCATCACGGGCCATATCCAACAACCGTTCAAACGAAGGCGGCTCAAGCGCTACGATGGGCTTCAAAGCAAAAATGCGGTGAAACGGCTGATTGGCAAAAACAAGGTTATGTTTGGCATCAAATTGCGCAACCCCAGCCGACAATTGATCCAACATGGATCGCTGCGCAGACCGGAAGGCGCGCAGGGTGCGGGCCAATTCCTCCATATCTTCGACATCAATGGCATACCCGGCCACGCCTTCTGGCCCCAAAGGCAGATCCGAAACACGCAGCATCCGTCGCTGCCCGGCAATAGTGGCGGCTACCATACGCTCTATCGGGCGCTTGCGATCAAAGGCCTGTCGTGCCACCTGCCGGGCTGAAAGGCCATCAATTCGCTCGATCAATTCGGTGCTGGCCTCAACCACCGCTTCGGCACTTTCGCCTGCTACGGCTGTAACATAGGCCTGATTGACCAAGCGCAACTGCCCTTCGGGTGCGCGAAACCACATGGGGATTGGTGCGGCTTCGATCAGGCCAACCAAAGCAGAAAAATCCTCCCGCGCGCGAGCCGCTTCTTCGCGCAGATCAACCAGTTCGCCTTCGCTGTCGGAAAAGTCGAATATCCACACCAGCGCCGCACCACCCGGCGACACTTGCGGATCAGACAAATGGCCGCGCAAAACCAGGCTGCGCTTTGATCCCAATGGTGTCGCAACCATACGAAACGGCGCGCCGGTTTTCTGCGTCCGCAACACCGCACCATGCAGGGCTGTTAATTGATCGGCCGGGAAACCCTTATTATCCTGTGATAGCTCTGACAGGAATTGCGGCACGGCATCAAGGCCCAGCCAGCCAGCCAATCTGGGGGCAGCCTCTATCCTGCCATCGGTGCGCACCAACAGCGGCAAGGCCGGAGCACCATCCAGCATCCGCGCCATACGCCGCGCGGTACCTTGGGCCGCTTCCGCCCGTCTCACACGGGCACGCGCAGCCAGAATGGCCCAAGCCGCCAGAACAGCCCAAGCCGCCAGCAACAGGCCAAGCATCACCAGTGTGGTCTGATTTACGAGCATAGTATCAGCGCTATGCCTGGGCGCGTCAGATTACAACCGCCAGCCCATGCGAAGATGTGGGTTGCCGCAAGGCAGCGCCGCTCAGCGGCCTTATGGCAACCGTTTCTTAATAGCGGTAGTGATCTGCCTTGAACGGGCCCGCCAAGGGCACGCCGATATAGTCTGCCTGCTTGGCGCTAAGGGCCGTCAGCTTAACGCCCAACTTCGCAAGGTGAAGCGCGGCCACCTTTTCATCAAGGTGCTTGGGCAGCACATAAACCTTGTTGTCATAATCGTTAGACTTGGTGAACAATTCGATCTGCGCCAGCACCTGATTGGTGAAGCTGGCGCTCATCACAAAACTGGGGTGGCCAGTGGCGCAACCCAGATTGACCAAACGACCTTTGGCCAAAATGATAATCTGCTTGCCATCGGGGAATTCCACCAGATCGGTGCCAGGCTTCACTTCAGTCCAGTTATAATTGTTAAGCGCCGAGACCTGAATTTCGCTGTCAAAGTGGCCAATATTGCAAACAATGGCCATGTTCTTCATCGCCTTCATATGCTCGGCAGTGATCACATCTTCATTGCCGGTTGCGGTGACGAAGATGTCACACCGCTCAACCGCATCTTCCATCGTAACAACTTCATAGCCTTCCATCGCCGCCTGCAGCGCGCAGATCGGATCGATTTCGGTTACCATCACACGGGCACCGCCATTGCGCAGGCTGGCAGCCGAACCCTTGCCGACATCGCCAAAGCCGGCAACGCAGGCAACCTTGCCCGCCAGCATAACATCGGTGGCACGGCGGATGGCATCGACCAGCGATTCTTTGCAGCCATAGAGGTTATCGAACTTCGACTTAGTGACCGAATCGTTCACATTGATTGCCGGGAATGGCAGCTTGCCGTCGCGGGCGATCTGGTAAAGCCGATGCACCCCGGTTGTAGTCTCTTCCGAGACCCCTTTCACCGCGTTAACTGTGCGCGAAAGGTAGCCCGGCTTGGCCTTCAGAAAGGCCTTAAGCGCACGGCAAAATTCGATTTCTTCGGCATTGCTGGGTTCAAACAGATCTTCACCCGCCTCAACCCGCGCCCCCCAAAGGGCAAACATCGTCGCATCACCGCCATCATCCAGTATCATATTGGCAGGATGATCATCACCCCAATCAAAAATACGGCCAACATAGTCCCAATAGTCAGACAGGCTCTCCCCCTTGATCGCGAAAACCGGAATGCCCTGCGCGGCAATCGCGGCGGCAGCATGGTCTTGGGTAGAGAAAATGTTGCAAGTGGCCCAACGCACCTCAGCGCCAAGGGCAAGCAGCGTTTCGATCAAGACCGCAGTCTGGATCGTCATGTGCAAGGACCCGGTGATCCGCGCGCCTTTAAGTGGCTGCGCAGCGCCAAATTCTTCGCGCAGCGCCATCAGGCCGGGCATCTCTGTCTCAGCAATGGCAATTTCAGCGCGGCCAAAATCAGCAAGGCCAATATCGGCAATCACGAAATCTTTCTGGGCATCGGTAACAGCAGACACGCGTATTTCTCCTGCAAGGGAGCACCGACACTTCGCAAACAGCAGTTCGGCCCCTGAATGAAATAGCCCATAGCCTCTCTCACAAAGAATATAAAGATGTCTTTATATGAACCAAGGATCACTATCAGAGCCAAATATTGTGGCTGGAAAAATGCGTTGCGCCACAAAGGCCGGTTGCGATTCACTCGCAACGCAGCCTATGACTGCACCTGACATTCAGACACATTGCAGAAGGACAAAACCAATGACCATTACCAAGGGCACCAAGCTTCCCGATGTTAAGCTGACCAAGATCGGTGCGGAAGGCAATGAACCCATCCAAACCGGCAGCTACTTCACCGGCCGCAAAGTTGCACTGTTTTCAGTCCCGGGGGCCTTCACCCCGACGTGTTCAGCCAAGCATCTGCCCAATTATAGCGAAAAGGCAGCCGAACTGAAGGCCAAGGGCGTAGATGAAATCGTCTGCACCGCCGTGAATGATCCTTTCGTTATGGCAGCTTGGGCCGCTCGTGATGGCAGCCCGGCGGTAACAATGCTGGCAGACGGCAATGGCGATTTCGCCAAGGCAGTCGGCCTTGAACTTGATCTAACCGGCGGCGGCCTTGGCCATCGCGGTCAGCGCTTCTCCATGATCATCAACGATGGCGTGGTTGAAGAACTGAACGTTGAAGCGGCAGGTGAATTCAAGGTTAGCGCCGCTGAATACATGCTTGAACAGCTTTAATCCGGTAATCTGATAGTGTGGAGGCAGTTAGCAATTAAGGCGGTTGTATCCGGCCTCATCATTGCTGCTGCCTCCGAAATGGCCCGGCGCAATCCTGGCTGGGGCGGTCTTGTCGCCTCATTGCCCCTGACCACGATGCTGGCGATGCTGTGGTTGTGGCGCGATAGCCCTGATCCGGCGCGGGTAGCCGATTTTCTTGTGGGAACAGTGCTTTACGTGATCGCCGCCTTGCCGGCTTTTGCTGTGATGGCTCTGCTGTTGCGGCGAAGCATTGGTATCACCCCCGCGCTGCTTGGCGGCGCCGTGTTTGCCATTATGGGATACCTGTTATTGCTATTTCTCGGTCGCCGTTTTGGCTGGCCTGTTTAGAGTGCAAAAACAATCAATAGCCCATCAGACTCAAGACTTCCTTGCGGCTCGATTGATGATCCAAAAAGCAGCCCATCAGGCGGCTAGTGATCATGTTTACACCTTGGGTACGCACGCCGCGACCGGTCATGCAACCGTGCTGCGCTTCGATAACAACAGCCACACCTTCAGGCTTGAGATTATCCCAAATACACTGCGCCACTTCAGCAGTTAAGCGCTCCTGAATCTGTAAACGGCGCGCAAATCCGTGAAGAACCCGGGCCAACTTAGAAATGCCAACAACATGTTGGTTGGGTAAATAGGCGATAGAGGCTTTGCCCAGAATTGGGGCCATATGGTGTTCGCAATGCGACTGAAACGGAATGTCTTTAAGCAACACCACTTCATCATAGCCGCCAACTTCATGAAACACGCGTGAGAGGTGAATTGCAGGGTCTTCTTGGTATCCTTGACAATATTCTCGCCATGCTCGGCCAACCCTGGCCGGTGTGTCCAGCAGCCCTTCACGCTCTGGATCATCACCAGACCATCGGATCAGCGTGCGGATCGCGTCCTGCACATCGCGAGGAACGGCCAGCTTACCGCCTTCATCATGATCATGGCCAGCATCGCATCCCATATTGATTCTCCTTCTATTCAGGTCGCCGCAGATAGCCGCCTCGGCGAAACAGCCCCCTTCGACGATTGATCGGTTCGAACAGTTCGCCGGGCCTTTCTGGATCAAGTAAGGCGCTATCCGCCACGGCCTTTTCCCGTTCAGTCAATTCACGCAAACGAAAGCGCTCAAGACGCCTGCCAGATAATGGCAAGGCATCAATCATCCCCGCCATCGAGCCATAGTCTTCAAGCAATGCCGCTACCGTCTCTAGATCAATCCCGCAATGCTCGCCAAGCAAAGTATGACGTAAACGGGCAATTGCGGCACGAACCTCTGGGCGATCATTCGCTGGGCGGGCCGCATCAAGAAACAAGTCGGCCTCTGTATCCAACCCCATGGAACGGTTGTTCATATTGGCAGAACCAATCCGCAGAACCTCGTCATCCACAATCATCAGCTTAGCATGAACATAAATCGGCATGCCGCCAGAGGTGAAAGGCACATAGCTCCGCAACCGCTGATGCGGATCCCGCGCTGCTATGGCATGAAGCAAACGAACGCGCGCCCCGTCCATTGCAGACTGCGCCAACCAGCCCTCGGAGCTCAAAGGCATGACGATGATAATCTCTGGCGGATTTGGCTGGCTCAGGCGCAAGGCCATTGCCTCTGCTACTCTGCGCGAGGCAAAGTATTGGCTTTCGACATAAATAAACGCCTTCGCACGGGCGATATGGCTAACAAAAAGGGCTTCAATTTCGGTAACTTCTGGATGCTCACCCCACGCGGCCTGGGTGCGGGCAATGCCCAATTCTACATCGCAAAATTCGGCTTGGACTGATTGCGGCCACGGACTGCTCGCTTGCTTGACGCAAGGCTCCAAGCGCTGTCCACACGCCCGCTGCCATCGCTCGCGCCCCAAATCCCCCAAGGCGCGCGCCGCATCGCCTTCCACCAGAAGGGTCAAATCATGCCAAGGGCCATAGGGCTTGTTGCGCGGCCCCATGCGGCGCGGCTCATAATCTAGATGCTGTGGTGTGTCCCAGCGCTGGGTGGTCATATCGATACCGCCACAGACAGCCAACCGATCGTCAATCACGACGATTTTCTGGTGATGGCTGCAGCCTAGAGGCAAAGCTGAATCGAACCTGAAATCGACAGATTTATGCCCCCACCAGCGGATAAGATCCAAAATCATCGTGCCGCGGAATATGAAGCGGATAGCGCCAAATTTCCATTTTAGAACACGGATCTGCAAATTACGCCTGCGATCAGCCAGCCAAATGACAAACCAGCCCAATCGTGCTGGTGGGCGCGACCTGTCCGGCTTGCTCCACCACCGACGTCCCTGCCCTAAACGCACCCGTGTATCAAAGTCCCAGCCAATCAGCATAATGCCCTGCTCTGCAGCCAACATCGCCGTTTGCATCAACGCATAATAGGCCGCGCAATCGATTACGACATGGGCGCGCGACGCCATGGCATAACGCCATACTGAGCGAGACTGCCTTGGGCTTTCTGAGCGATCCTGATCTTTGATCATCACAAACTATCCTGTGATGATTACCACAAAATATTCAAGGCCTCAGAATATCCAAAGACTGGCGCTGCACAGTTAGGAAACTTTTGACAAATCTTCACGCTTGCGCAATTCTTTGCTTGTTCGCGAGCACCTTAGGCTGGACTATAAACCAGATATGTTACGGGTACTGGTCATAACCCTAAGAGGACATAGCTATGTTTCGTAACGCAATGGTCGTTGGCTTGATTACCATAGGCACATTAGCCAGCCCTGCTGTGGCGGCTAATGTCTATACAACTACTGATACAACCATAAACACTTTGCTTAATGATCCAGCGGCGAGAGCAATTATCGATAAAGATCTGCCCGGCCTCTCTGATTACCCGAAGATTGATTGGATCCGCGACTGGACACTGCGACAAGTTCAAAAATTAACCCCAGATAAATTTACAGATGAAAGGCTGGCCGTGGTCGATGCCGATCTGGCTACAATTGCTGCCGGCAAATAAGCCTTTCTCGCTGTTTGATGCAGCAATGGCGCGGGACGCAACAGCATTAAAAAGAGTTTACAATGGACATGCATCCATCAGATGCTTGTCCTGTCGATTTTAAATAGCCAAATCTTATCGGCGCACATGCAATATGCCTTTCGGATGACGCGACGAACCCGTTATACAGTGAGCAGATCAGGAGAAGTATCTATGAAGCGGAACCAATTTGTCCTTGCTGTCGCTTTGATCAGCGTAACAAGCCTTTCAACTACTGCCTCAGCAGGTTCACCCAGCACGGCAATCTCTGCCCGCGAAAGCAATTTCAAAGCAATCGGCAAAGCTTTTAAAGTTATACGAGATCAAACTGGCACACCGGCGCCTAATTTTGCTGCTATTCGGGCAAGTGCCAATACTATTGCTGCATTAGCGCCTAAAGTTGGCAGCACCTTTCCCAAAGGGTCAGGCCCAGAATCGGGAACTAAAACACATGCTCTGGCCGTGATCTGGGAAAAACCCCAAGAATTCAATGCTGCTCTTGCCAAACTGGTTAACGGTTCACGCGCGATGCAAGCGGCGGCAGCCAGCGGCGCTATCGATCAAGTAAAGGCAACCATCCCCGTTCTTGGCGGGGCCTGCAAGGGTTGCCATGATCAGTTTAAAGCCCGCGATTAATGACGGACGCATTGCGCCGCATCCGCCTGTGGGATTTGCCAGTCCGCTTGGTGCACTGGAGCTTTGCCGCTTTGCTTCCTGCGCTGTGGTGGACTGCTGAAAGCGGCAAGATTGATCTGCACAAAACACTGGGCCTTACTATGTTGGGTCTAGTGTTTTTTCGCATACTTTGGGGGTTTTATGGCTCCTCGACGGCGCGGTTTGCTAATTTCGTAAAGGGCCCTGAAACCGTTCTTGGTTATGTTCGCAGCCTGCGCGAAAACAAGAAGTTGACCGTTATTGGTCATAACCCGCTAGGTGGGTGGAGCGTCGTTTTGCTGTTGGGCCTGCTGGGGTTTCAGGCCACGATTGGCCTGTTCACCATTGATGAAGATGGCCTTGAATCGGGTCCACTGAACTATTTGGTGTCTTTTGACACCAGCGACCTTCTCCGAGAGGCACACGGCCTTGTGTTCAATGTGATCTTGGCAACCCTTACCGTCCATCTTGCCGCGATTGCTTACTATTCTGTGATCAAGAAAGACCGATTGGTACCCCCCATGATTTCAGGATCACGCGATATACCAGCATCGCTACCCGCCCCAAGAATTGCCCCACTCTGGCAAGCGATCCCTGCGATTCTGCTTGCTGCGGCTTTCGCTTACTGGCTGGGCATGGGTGCTCCGACATCGCTCACACAGAATACTGCTGCGTCATCAGAAGCTTATAACTGACAAAAAGCTTCTTCGAAAAAGGCTAGTCTAAAACCGGCGAGAAACCGCGAATTCGGCAGCTTCGGCCATGGCTGCACGGGCTGGGCTGGCGGGAAAACCGGCAATCGCGTCAATCGCCCGCTGAGCATACATCCGTGCCCGTTCGCGCGTGGCGGAAACCGTATCGTGCTTGGCGATCAGGGAAATGGCATGGGCCAAATCATCGGCATCGTTGCGAAAACCGGCCACAGCATCGCGCCAGAAAGCGCGCTCAGTTTCATTTCCGCGCGCATAGGCCAAAATAACCGGCAGGGTCATTTTGCCTTCGCGAAAATCATCGCCCTGCCCCTTGCCCATTTCGGCGGCAGCGGAATCGTAA
>JBEGLE010000146.1:0-10187 GCA_041183725.1 Pseudomonadota bacterium
TTGACGATGAAGATTTTGCCGAAGAGGACGAAGAAGCCGAAGCCCGCGGCGAACGTGACGAAAGCGACGAAGGTCGCAATCGCCGCCGTCGCCGTCGCCGCCGTGGCGGTCGTGGCCGCAACCGCGGCGACGATCAGCAAATGGGTGACGAAGACGCTGAGGCCCGCGAAGGCACCAGCGACGCCGACGCCGACGCCGATGGCGATGGCGAAGGAGACGACAGCGCAGAAAGCTATGACACAGCCGAAGGCGATGAAGATGGCGAAGCACCGCGCAAGCGCCGTCGCCGTGGTCGCCGCCGTCGTGGTGGTCGTGGCCGTGATGAAGGCCAGGGCGAAGGCGGCAGCGAAACCTCTGCTGAAATGTCCGAAGGTGATGACGGCGAAGTAGCGCCTGAAACGCCTACCGCTCAGGCTGATGCGACACCGGCAGAAGAAGCGCCCAAGAAGCGCTCACGCCGCAAAAAGGCCGAACCCGAAGCCGAGGCCACACCGATCGCTGAAGAGGCTCCGGCTTCCGAAGCAGAAGCACCTGCCAAGCCCAAGCGCACCCGCAAGAAAAAGGTTGAGGCCGAAGCCGCACCTGTTGCGGAAGCCCCGGTAGCTGAGCCTGAATTGGTGGCTGAGGCTACAACGGATGCTCCGGCCAAACCCAAGCGCACCCGCAAGAAAAAGACCGATGCGGCAGAGGCTGATCAGGCTGAAACCGCACAAGCCCCTGCGCCTGCGGCGACTGAGGCTGACGAGGCCAATTCCGGTCCGCCGCGGCGTGGCTGGTGGCAGCGCACCTTCGGCGAGGAATAAGATTGCTCTGGCTGCTTCCCGGTCTTCGGGCCGGGAAGCAGCGGCGCACTGGCGAAAACATACGTGATATTTCCCTCATCCGACGCAGTGGCCCTTGCCCCGGCGCGATGAATCGTTAGAGGGGGTTCACGCATTTCCAGACGGACAGGGATTTATGGCTACCTTCACCCTCCCCGCTAACAGCAAGATCAACGGCAAAGGCCGCGTGCACAAAGCCGAAGGCGCTGCCCGCGTAAAGAAGTTCACCGTTTATCGGTATGATCCAGATAGCGGCGAAAATCCGCGCTATGATCTGTTCGAAATCGATCTCGATTCGTGCGGCCCGATGGTGCTTGATGCGCTGATCAAAATAAAGACCGAGGCTGACCCTTCGCTGACCTTCCGCCGGTCATGCCGCGAAGGCATCTGCGGCTCTTGCGCGATGAACATCAATGGTCGCAATGCCTTGGCTTGTACCACCGCGATGGAAGACCTGTCCGGCGATATCCGCATCACCCCGCTGCCGCATATGGAAGTGATCAAGGATCTGGTTCCTGATTTCACCCACTTCTACGCGCAGTACGCCTCGATTCGTCCGTGGCTGCAGACCGTTTCCACCACACCTTCGGGCAAGGAACGTCTGCAAAGCCCCGAACAGCGTGAAAAGCTTGATGGACTTTATGAGTGCATCCTGTGCGCCTGCTGCTCAACCTCTTGCCCCAGCTACTGGTGGAACTCTGATAAGTTCCTGGGCCCGGCAATTCTGCTTCAGGCCTATCGCTGGCTGGCAGATAGCCGTGATGAAATGACCGGTGAACGGCTTGATGAGCTGGAAGATCCCTTCCGCCTCTATCGCTGCCACACGATCATGAACTGCGCCAATGTGTGCCCCAAGGGCCTTTCACCAGCGCGGGCGATCGCTGAAATCAAGAAAATGCAGGCCGAACGGCACGTCTAAACGTGTCAGGAAATGCTGATTTTTTCCTGCTGATGCCGGATCGGGTTTACCACGCACAGCGCTGCGCTCTGCTGGGGTATGCCGCACGATGAGCGGTTTGATTATCCGCTATAACGCGCTGATCGCGGCCGGTGAACTGCGCCCCGACCCTGAACAGGCTGCTGCTGCCGCATGTTTGGCTAGGCTGCAAGAGACGCTCGAAGTCCCGGCCACCAAAGGCGGTCTGCTGGGCAAGATTCTCGCCCGCAAGAGCGAACCAGCCCGCGGTATCTATATGTGGGGCGGCGTAGGTCGCGGCAAGTCGATGCTGATGGACCTGTTTCACGACACCCTGTCCATACCGGAAAAGCGCCGCGCCCATTTCCACGCCTTCATGCTCGAAGTGCACGCCTTGCTGCGCGAAGAGCGCAAGAAGGAAAGCGGCGATCCAATTCCGCCAGTGGCCGCCACCTTGGGCAAGAACCTTAAGGTTCTGGCCTTTGATGAAATGGTGGTGAACAACAGCGCCGATGCCATGATCATGAGCCGGCTGTTTACCGCGCTGATCCGCAACGAAGGGGTGACAATCGTCACCACGTCTAACCGCGCGCCATCGCAGCTTTACAAAGACGGCCTGAACCGCGAGCATTTTCTGCCCTTTATCGCCCTGATCGAGCAGGATCTGGATGTTCTGGCACTCAATGGCCCCGTTGATTACCGGCTGGAACGCTTGGGCGGTATGGCAACGTGGCATGTGCCACTGGGTGATGCGGCGACTGCACAGGTCCGCGAAGCCTTTTTCCGGCTGACAGACTATTCCCCCGATGATGCCGAACACGTGCCCTCTGCCGCGCTTGATCTGGGCGGGGGCCGCAGTTTGCATGTGCCCAAAAGCCTTAAAGGCGTGGCCGTGTTCAGTTTTAAGCGCCTCTGCGCCGAGGCGCGGGGATCGTCAGACTATCTGGCCATTGCCCAGACCTATCACACGGTGATCATCGTCGGCATTCCGCAAATGGGGCCGGAAAACCGCAACGAGGCGGCGCGGTTCGTTACCCTCATTGATGCCTTGTATGAACACAAGGTCAAGCTGCTTGGCACGGCAGCCGCCTTGCCAGAGGACCTCTATAGTGCTGGCGATGGCCGCTTTGAATTTGATCGCACCATCAGCCGCCTGATGGAAATGCAAAGCGCCGATTATCTGGCGCTGGGGCATGGCGAGGATTGACTTGAAGCGGGAACACTACCCCCTATTTTAAGCCTATCCTGCCCTGCCCACAAAGGCCCATAACGATGATCGAAATTCGCCCTTTCGCAGCTTTGGGCCATGCCGATCACGGCTGGCTTAATGCCCGACATCACTTCAGCTTTGCCGCATACCATGATCGCACCCGGATAAACTGGGGCCGTATTCGGGTGTGGAATGATGATTGGATCGCCCCGCACACTGGATTTTCGCCCCATCCCCATCAAAATATGGAAATCATCACCTTCATCCGTACCGGCGCGATCAGCCATGAGGATAGCCTTGGCAATACCGGCCGCACCGCAGCGGGTGATGTGCAGGTGATGAGCGCAGGCAGCGGCATCGTCCATGCCGAATATAACCACGAGGACGAGGCCACCAGCCTGTTCCAAATCTGGATCATGCCCGATACCCTTGGCGGCACGCCCAATTGGGGCCAGCGCGAATTTCCGCGTGGGGATCGTTCTGGTCGCTGGGTGGTTCTGGCCAGCGGATCACCTGAAGCCGATGATGCCCTGCCCATCCGCGCTGATGCCCGGGTTTTAGCCGCAACTTTGGCTGCTGGAGAAGTGATAGACCTGACCACCGATCCAGCGCGCCATTACTATATGGTAGCCCCTGTCGGTAAAATAGCGGTCAACGGCCAAGTAGCAGAACCGCGTGATGGCATTGCCATTACCGATGAATCCACCCTGCGGGTTGAGGCCCTAGAGGCCTGCGAGCTGGTCCTGGTCGACGCCCGCTAATAGCCTTTACCGGAAAAGCAAATGCCCCAATCCCGCAGGATCAGGGCACATGCTGTCGCCGCAATGCGGCAACAATTCATGATTGATTGGCTGAACTGATCCTCTGCCTAAGCAGAAAAATCAGAGGAACAACCAATGCCAAAAGCTCCAACCCGTATCCATGGCGCATCTCCACACTGTTGAGGCCACTGATTTATAATTGACGCTTATGGTTAACAATACGGTAAATTCTCTAGAAATAGAAAAAACTTACGAATAAAAAACAGTACTGACGTAATATAGAATTAAGTACTTTTGCAGATATAAATGACTCTTATGTTTTAAATATTAGCGGCGAAGCGGCGTGCGCTGCCGGTAAAACTGGATAATTGTTCGAATGTGCCGGGCCGAGCAATATAATAGCCCTGCCCTTTATCGCACCCCATCTGATTGAGGAGGTCAAAGGTCGCTTGGTCCTCTATTCCTTCCGCAGTCACAGTCTGCTTCAGGGCATGGGCCAGATCTATCGTGGCGCGAACAATGGCACGCTCTCGTTCACAGGTCGCCATGCGAGCAATGAAATAGCGATCGATCTTTAACTCATCACTCGGCAATTCAGCCAAATAGAGCAGACTGGCCTCGCCTGTGCCAAAATCATCTATTGAAAGACGGAAGCCCATGGCGCGCAACCTTTGCAGATTGACCACGGCAGCCGGGCGACAGCGCAAGGTCGCCGTTTCCGTAACTTCAAAGGTGAATAACCGACAATCAATGTCGCGCCGATGCACGATTTCGGCCACCGCACTTATAAGCCCTGGATGATCAAGCAGCAGGGCTGAGAGGTTTATGCTCATGGCAAAATCAGGCACCTCGCGGTTCATCGCCAGAGCCGCAGAAATAGCCTGATCGATCACCCAATAGGTCAAAGCATCGATCCGCCCAGCCCGCTCGGCCTGTACAATGAACAGATCCGGGCGGATCAGCCCGCGTTCGGGATCACTCCAGCGAACCAAGGCTTCGGCACCGCTTATCCGCGCTTGGCGGTAATCCCACTGCGGTTGGTAAGCGACCCAAATATCGCCATTCTTCATCCCTTCATCGATACGGGCCAGCAACGATAGCTCCCAGGGCGTATTGGCCAGGCGGCCTGCCTCGAATTGGGCAACAGTTCGCCCCGCAGACATCGCTTCGTTCGCACAGGCCAGCGCGGTATTAATTCGTGTCTGGGTATCAAAATCACTGTTGTGGTCGATACCAAAATGCACATTGCCATCAAATACATGCGCCCCCACCAGCAGCGGCGCGGTGAACAGCGCACGCATGCCGGCAAAGTGATCGGCCTGCAGCGCGGCTGGTATGCCCGGCTCTATCCAGGCAAAATGGCCGCTACCACTGTGATAGATGGCCTCTCCCGCACTGCCGACCGCAAACCGCAAAGCGATCTGTCTGGCACATTCGCTGTGCAGTTCGGGCGGAAGCGTGGCCAAAAACTCTTCATAGCGCGCAATGCTCGCGACAATCACATGATGCCCGGCAGGCACCAGTTGATCGGCCATGGCAAAGAAATTGGGCAGACCAGACAGACTGATACGCTGCACCCGCTGCCGCAAACGGGTCCATAACCGGATCGATCCATAGACCGCCACAGCCAATATCCCAGGAGCGGGAACACCAATGAAACCCAGCGTTTGCAGCAAGCCGGGGCCGATCACACTGAACAGCGCGACACCGCCATAGGCCAAGCCGCGTGTGCTCTGATAGCGAACCCGGCTAGCTAGCGCCAAGCCAGCAATCACCGAGACAAGCAGGGCAAAGCGCCCCAAATTGATGGCCTTGCCAGCCGCAATACTGGCCGACCCCGCAATATCCAGAATGATCGGATTGACCCTGCCATGCCCAAAATAGCCAATCTGGGCATCATCCGTACGCTCTGCACTGGTGACAATCACCGCCCGCCCCGTGAGCAAGCCCGGAGCAATTTTGCCATCCAGCAATTGACGGGCTGGAACGGTTAACACCGTATTGGGATCCACCCGAAAATCGGGAATAAATAGACCAGAGGCAGCCTTGGGCTTTCCAGCCAGCGCAAGTGCCAGCGATGGCACAGCCTGCTCTCCTTGCCCTAGCACATAGGGTGCCGCCTGCGCGTAATTGAGGAAATCAATCAACCAGCCGGAATAGACCCGGCGCGTGGAACGCATATGCCTCGGCTGTGGCAGGGTGCCAAAGTTGGCACTACGGCCATCCCAATTACCTATCCGTTCAACCAAAGTGATGTTGGTCCCCAAAGCGCGCACCTTTTCAGGCAAAACAGAGCCATCGGGCGCCAATATCGGTTGATCATAATAGATATGGCTGGGCGCTTGGCGGTTCAGAATCTCCAGCAAATTCGCTAATTTGGTATCGCTCACCGCTTGGCCGCTATCCAGCGTTACCAGCACAATCGCTTGCGGTGCGGCAACCCGGCCAAAATGAAAGCGGCTATTCCAATAGATGTGGTCCAGCGGCGCGGTAATCCGCAGCACGGCGCAAAGGCAGGCCAGCATAGCCGCCATAACCAGAGGATGCTTGAGAGCCTTGCGCATGGGCAGATCGTTCCGATCCCGTAACGCGATTGGCCTAGGGGATAGGGGTTAAGATCTGCTTACCTGCAGAAAAGTCCTGCTAAATCAGCATCTCTACTGCGGGTCCGTGCCCAAGAAACTGAGATGGACTGGCGCTGGCACCATAGGCTCCGGCACAAAACACGGCGACCAGATCACCCACTTCGGCTCTGGGAAAGCCGGCTTTGTCAGCCAATCTATCCAAAGGCGTGCAGAGACAACCAACCACAGAGGCTTCCTCTGCCACGGATTCTCCATAGCGCGAGGCAATCGCCACCGGGTAATTGCGGCGCACCACCGTGCCGAAATTGCCCGAAGCCGCCAATTGGTGGTGCAAACCACCATCCGTCACCAAGAACACCTCCCCGTGGCTGATCTTGCGATCAACAATCTGGGTGAGGTAAATCCCTGCCTCCCCCACCAGATAGCGGCCCAATTCAAGACAAAACTGGGTATCTTGCAGCCCGGCTGGCAGCGCGGAGAGCCGTGCCTGCAGCGCGTCACCAACCTTGGCAATATCAAGCGGCGCGTCACCCGGAAAATAGGGGATGCCAAAGCCGCCGCCCAGATTGCAGTGCGGCAAAGCTGCGCCGCTTTCGCGGGCTAAGCGGGCAGCAAGATCAAGCGCTTGGCCTTGGGCATCAATAATGGCTTCGGCTGATAAGGCCTGACTGCCCGCGAAAATATGAAATCCGCGCCACGCAGCCCCCGCGGCGATAATCCGCCGAGCCAGTTCAGGTACTTTCTCAGCATCAATGCCGAAAGGCTTGGCACCACCACCCATTTTCATGCCGGACCCTTTAAGATCAAAGTCTGGATTCACCCGGATAGCCAGCCGCGGCGTGATGCCGTCCCGCGCCGCCAAGGCCAAAATGCGCTCCGCCTCCCCTTCGGATTCCAGATTGATGGTTACCCCTTGGGCCAGCGCGCTAATCAGTTCGGCATCCCGCTTTCCGGGGCCAGCAAAGCTAACCCGCTGCGGCGCAATGCCCACGTGATTAAGCAGCGCCAGTTCGCCGCCAGAGGCAATGTCAAACCCATCGACCAGACCGGCCATTTCCTGAAGAAGTGGGCCATAGGGATTTGCTTTTACAGCATAATTTATCGCAATCTGCCCCGGCATGGCTTGGCGCAACTGGTCCATGCGATCACGCAGCATCCGGCGGGAATAGACAAACAGCGGCGTCTGCTCAGCCTGCGCCACAAGATCACTAACCCGCTGCCCATCTATCGCCAGTTCACCGCCGATTGCGGTAAACCCAGCCGGTATTGGCCCCAGCGGCTTCATGGTAGCAACGCCTGCGCCAAGGCTACGCGATCAAGCTTGCCATTGGGGCCTATCGGCAAAACTTCGCGCCAATGGATAACTTTGGGTTGCATAAAATTTGGCAATTCCTGCATAAGTTTATGGGGTAAACCTTGTTCAAAATCTAAAGCATTGGGTGCGGCGCGGGCGATCAGATGTATCGCCTGACCCAGCCGTGCATCGGGCACCCCTATGGCCACAGCTTCTGCCACCAAACCCGTGGCCAAGGCGGCATCCTCTATGTCTTGCGGACTGATGCGGTTTCCCGCACTTTTGATCATGGCGTCGCGCCGCCCCACAAAAAAATGCAAGCCATTTGCATCGCGCCTAACCCGGTCTCCAGACCAGACAGCAAGGCCACCATACCGCGAAACCTTTGGCGCCGGACGAAACCGCTCTGCGGTGCGCTCGGCATCACGCCAATAGCCTTGCGCCACCAGTGGCCCGCAGTGGACCAGTTCTCCTTCTTCATCATCCGCAGTGATCGCGCCATCATCACCAATCACCAGAATTTCGGCGTGGGGAATGGCCTTGCCCATGGAAGTGGGATGGCGATCGACCAAGTCAGGATCAAGGAACGTCGAACGGAACGCCTCGGTCAGGCCATACATTGGGAACAGGCGCGCCTGCGGCAACAGGCCGCGCAACCGGCTGACCAGATCGCGGGTCAGCGCCCCGCCGCTGTTGGTCAGGCGGCGCAGCGGGTTTACGGCTTCTGGCGGCCAATCCAATTCGGCCACTTGCACCCACAGCGGCGGCACAGCGGCCAGAGTGGTAATGCCATGGCGCGCCACCGCTTTCACCACGTCACGCGCGGTAAGATAGTCCAGCGGCACAACACTGCCCCCGGCGTACCAAGTCGAGAGCAATTGATTTTGCCCATAATCGAACGACAGCGGCAGCACGGCCAGTGTGCGATCCTGCGGCGCAAGCCCCAAATAGCAGGCAACGCTCTGCGCCCCCAACCACATATTGGCATGACTCAGCATCACCCCTTTGGGCCGTCCGGTTGATCCGCTGGTATAAAGGATCGCGGCCAAATCCTGCGGATCGGCGACAGAGGGCGGCAGATCCAACCCAGCCGAAGCGGCGGCCGCAAGGGCATCTTCCTCGGCGATCAGCGTCGCAGACCCCACATCACCGGGCTGAAGGCTCGCCAGGCGTGCTGGGGTGCCGATCAACAGGCTAGCCCCACTATCGGACAGAATATGCGCCACTTGGGCATGTTTCAGCAAGGGATTGATCGGCACATGCACCAGCCCAGCCCGCGCGGCGGCGAGCGGCATCAGGCAGGTTAATTCCCCTTTGGCAGCCCATGTCGCCACCCGCGCCCCCAGCTCTGGCACTTGCGCCCTCAGCCAGCCCGCCAGTGCTGCCAGTCGGGCATTCAGATCACCATAGCGCAGCACCGTATTACGCAGCACCAACGCGCAGGCCTCTGGATCACCGCGCAGGGCCAAGTGATCAAGCGGCTGAGGGGCCATTACAAGGTCGTGCGGCAAGAAAATGGGTAGGGCTCCAGAAGAACGGGGTTCAGCGTAATCACGTGGGGAATAGCACAATCAAGCCCCCCCTGTGCAAGGTGCTGCCTTGCCCCAATGCCAATCCATGGCTAGAGGCCGCCCTTCAATGATCCTGCTTAGCGGATTTGAGGGACAGATGAGCAGCCAAACCGACCGTGATCTGCGCCAAATTATCGCTGATGTGCTGGGCCTTAAGGCTGAGCAGGTCGCGGCATTCGATGCCAGCACAGGCCTGTTCGGCCACTTGCCTGAACTGGACTCTATGTCTGTCGCAGGTCTGCTGACTGAAATCGAAGACCGCTTGGGCTTCATCATCGATGATGAAGACGTCGACGGCGAATTGCTTGAAACCTATGGGTCTCTGCTCGCTTTTACCGAGGCAAAACGCGCCGCGGGGTGATTGGCCTAAGGATGTTGCGCCACCGCGCCATCAACCCTTGGCGCTGAATTCCCGCTCAGCCACAAACCGTTCGGCATCCAAGGCGGCCATGCAGCCGGTACCCGCCGCCGTCACCGCTTGGCGATAGGTGTGATCCATCACGTCACCGCAAGCAAACACGCCGGGGATCGCGGTTTTTGGCGTGCCCGGTTGCACCACAATATAGCCACCCGCATCCAGTTCCAGCTTGCCCTTGAACAGTTCCGTCGCTGGGGCATGGCCGATGGCAACAAAAGCGCCGTCGGTTGGGATCACCGAAACCTCACCCGTTACGGTATCTTCCACTTCCACCCCGGTCAGCCCGCCTTGGGCCGGATCGCCAACAAAGCGCCGCACGGCTTTGTTCCAAGCGACTGAGACCTTATCATTGGCGAACAGACGATCCTGCAAAATCTTTTCCGCGCGGAACGAATCGCGGCGGTGGATCACCGTCACATCTGGTGAATGGTTGGTGAGGTACAAAGCTTCCTCAACGGCCGTATTGCCGCCGCCGATCACCACCACCTTTTTGCCGCGATAGAAGAAGCCATCACAGGTGGCGCAGGCTGAAACCCCTTTGCCGCCGAGTTCCTGTTCGCCTGCAACCCCCAGCCAGCGCGCTTGCGCACCCGTGGCGATAACCAAGGTTT
>JBEGLE010000147.1:0-5850 GCA_041183725.1 Pseudomonadota bacterium
CTCGCCGGCTGGCGCGGGCGATGGGGGGCGATCTGACGGTGGACAGCGCGCCCGGCGCGGGTGCGCGCTTCGTGCTGTCGTTGCCGGCAGCGATGTAGGACCTCCCCGGCACGGGAAGGTCTTGCATCAGCGCCGCAGTCGCCGTCCCAGGAGGATCAGCAGCAATCCTCCGACCGCCAGGGCGCTGCCGTAATCGGCCCATTGTCGCTGCGCGATCATGAAGCTCGACTGCGGCCAGCGGACATAGCCGAGCCCTTGGCCGATCCACAAAAAGCCGGTCAGCGTCAGCAGGACGCCCACCGCGATGAGGATCGGCCGGAGCCGGTGCATCTCAGCGCTGGCCCACGGGGATGTAGGGGCGCTGCGTCGGGCCGGTGTAGAGCTGCCGCGGGCGGCCGATCTTCTGGTCCGGATCGGTGATCATCTCGTTCCACTGCGCGACCCAGCCGACGGTGCGGGCGAGCGCGAAGAGCACGGTGAACATCTCGGTGGGGAAGCCGATCGCCGACAGGATCACGCCCGAATAGAAGTCGACATTCGGGAACAGCTTCTTCTCGATGAAATATTCGTCCGACAGCGCGATCTCCTCAAGCCGCAGCGCGGTCTCGAACAGGGGATCGTTGACCTTCAGCGCGTCGAACACCTCGCGCACCGTCTTCTGCATCACGGTCGCGCGCGGATCGTAGTTCTTGTACACGCGGTGGCCAAAGCCCATCAGGCGGAACGGATCGTTCTTGTCCTTGGCGCGGGCAATATAATGCGGGATTTTATCGGGCGTGCCGATTTCCTTCAGCATATTTAGCGCCGCTTCGTTGGCGCCGCCATGGGCCGGGCCCCACAGGCAGGCAATGCCCGCTGCGACGCAGGCAAAGGGATTGGCGCCCGATGAACCCGCCAGACGCACGGTTGAGGTGGAGGCGTTCTGTTCGTGGTCAGCGTGCAGGATAAAGATGCGGTCCATCGCCTTTTCAACGGCGGGGACAACTTCGTATTCTTCAGCCGGAACGCCAAAGGTCATGCGCAGGAAGTTGCCGGCATAGGATAGATCATTTTGCGGATATACGAAGGGCTGACCAACCGAATATTTATAGGCCATGGCCGCAATTGTCGGCATTTTGGCAATCAGGCGGTGCGCGCTGATCCGGCGCTGTTCGGGATCGGCAATATCGGTTGAATCGTGATAGAACGCTGAAAGCGCACCAACCACGCCGCACATGATGGCCATGGGGTGGGCATCACGGCGGAAGCCGTTGAAGAAGCTGGAAAGCTGTTCATGCACCATGGTGTGGCGGCTAATCGTGGTAGAGAACTTCGCCAGTTCACCACTGCTGGGCAATTCGCCGTTCAACAGCAGATAGCACACTTCCATGAAGCTGGACTGTTCGGCCAATTGGCCAATCGGATAGCCGCGGTGAAGCAAAATGCCTTCATCACCATCGATATAGGTCAGGCCGCTTTCGCAGCTGGCTGTCGAGGTGAAGCCTGGGTCAAAGGTGAACTTGCCCGTTTCGCCATAGAGCTTACGAATGTCGATGACATCCGGCCCCACGCTGCCGCTGAGCACGGGATATTCGAAATCCTTGCCTTCCGTGTTAAGCTTTGCGTTACCCACCTTGTTATCTCCTAAGTCAAACCTGTTCGGGTGTTTGGGCTTGGGCGCTGATGCGTGCCAAGCTTTCATCCCGACCCAGAAGTACCAGAACGTCAAAAATTCCTGGGGATGTCGTTTGCCCGGTCAAGGCTGCGCGCAGGGGCTGCGCCAGCTTGCCCAAACCAAGACTCCATTCCTCGGCCATAGCCTTAACCCTGACTTCAAGTGAGTCAGTTGTCCAGTCTGTGTGATCCCCCAGCGCCAAAGCAATCTGCCCCAGCAGCGCGCGCGCTGCGGGTGTCAGGAGGGCGGCCGCCTTTTCATCAATCAGAAGCGGGCGACTGGCGAACAGGAAGTCAGACCCGGCGGCCAGTTCATTCAAATCTTTGGCACGGACCTTCAGTACCGGCATGGCGCGGGCCAGCAGGCCAAGATCAACCGCGCCGGTCATCCGTTCGGCCACCAAGGCGGCCAGCCGGTTATCATCGGCTTCGCGCAGATAGTGGCCGTTAAGGTTTTGCAGCTTGGCCAGATCGAACCGCGACGGCGATTTGCCAACATGGGCAATATCAAACCATGTAACCGCCTGATCACGTGTGATAAATTCTTCATCACCATGGCCCCAGCCAAGCCGGAGCAGGTAATTGAACAGGGCTTCTGGCAGAATGCCCATGTCATCACGATAGGCATCAACCCCCAAGGCGCCATGGCGCTTGGATAGTTTGGCGCCATCTGAACCGTGGATCAGCGGCACATGGGCATAGACCGGCACCGGCCAGCCCATGGCATGGATGATAACCAATTGGCGGAATGCATTGTTCAGGTGATCGTCACCGCGGATAACATGGGTCACGCCCATGTCCTGATCATCAACCACCACGGCCAGCATATAGGTTGGCGTGCCGTCAGAGCGCAGGATGACGAAATCGTCGATTTCGGCATTGGCCACCGTAACAGTGCCCTGAACCTGATCTTCGATGACCGTCTCGCCTGTGCGCGGGGCTTTCATGCGCACCACATAGGGGACATCCTGCGGCCAGGTTGCGGCATCGGCATCGCGCCATTCGCTGTCGATGCGGAAAGGCCGGCGTTCTGCCTGTGCTTTTTCACGGCGGGCGGCCAGTTCTTCTGGCGTCAGATAACAGCGATAGGCATGGCCAGATGCGAGCAGGGCAGCTGCGACTTCGGCGTGGCGATCTGAACGGGCGAATTGGAAGACAGGCGCTTCATCGCCTTCCAAGCCGAGCCAGCTCAGACCATCAAAAATGGCGGCAATGGCAGGCTCGGTCGAGCGGGCGCGATCGGTGTCTTCGATTCTGAGCAGATATTTGCCGCCATGATGGCGGGCAAACAGCCAGTTAAACAGGGCCGTGCGGGCGCCGCCAATGTGCAGGTAGCCAGTGGGCGAGGGGGCAAAGCGCGTGACGACAGGGCGGCCATTTGCCGCTGCTTCGTCTGATGCGCTCCCGCTTGCCATCATGTGGCCCTTCCTATTTTATGCCGCCATGGGCGGAAAACCTGTTCTTGCACCCTTGCCGAGCGATTCGCTGGACCTGAATCCGGCACGCGCTGCAATGCAGCAAATGCCATGGCGGCTTGCATCGCGCTTGTCTAGCGGCCTTGATGCGGTTGAACAATTTCTTGGTCGTGCCGAATTTGATCGGGGGCCATGGCTGGCCGTGGCCTTTGCCGGCGGCATCGCCGCTTGGTTTGGCTTGGCAAGCAGCGGTGAGCGGCTTGGTTTCGTACTTTTTCTCTTGGCCTTGGCGCTAGCAGGGCTGGCCTTGTTTCGCTCTGAAGGGCGTTATCCTTTTTTCAGGCAGGCGCTGATCGCTGTGGCCTTGGTCTGCGCTGGCGGATGGGGAACCGTGGCGGTGAAATCTGCGCTTGTCGGTACGCGGGCAATAGCAGGGCCTTGGGTGGGAACCCTGTCTGGTCGTGTGCTGGAGCGTGAGGAGCAACCGGCAGATGGCCGGGTCAGGCTTACTCTGGCGGTGGCAGAGCCGGGGACTGGCCGGCCCATTCAGGTTCGGGTTAATGTGCCGATTGCGCGCGATGCCCCAATGGCGCGCGAAGGAGCCACGGTAAACCTGCGCGCTCGCTTGGTGCCGCCAGCAGCGCCGATGTTGCCGGGCAGCTATGACTTTGCCCGCGCGGCGTGGTTCGCGCAGTTGGCCGCAACCGGCAGTGCGCTGGGACCTGTGGTGGTGCTGCGGTCTGTCGAGGGTGGTGCATCGTGGCTGGCGCAAAGGCAGCGAGCAATCTCAGATCATGTTCGATCAAAGGTTGCGGGATCAGCGGGTGGCATTGCTGCGGCCTTTGCCAGCGGTGATCGCGGCGGCATAGCCCAAGGCGATGAAGATGCTATGCGGGATGCTGGGCTATCTCATTTGCTATCGGTCAGCGGGCTGCATGTTAGCGCGGTTACGGCGATAACCTATTTCATCGCCATGCGCCTGCTGGGCCTTTGGCCTTGGCTGGTCTTGCGGGTTCGGTTGCCTTTGCTGGGAGCAGGCTGCTCTGCCTTGGCGGCTATCGCCTATACCTTGCTAACCGGGGCGCAGGTGCCAACCGTGCGCAGTTGTGTGGGGGCTTTGTTGGTTTTGGCGGCTCTGGCCTTGGGACGAGAGCCCTTAAGTCTGCGCTTGCTGGCGGTCGCGGCCTTTCTGGTCATGCTGATTTGGCCCGAAGCGGTGGTGGGGCCAAGCTTTCAAATGAGCTTTGCCTCGGTAATAGCCATTGTGGCCCTGCACGATTCAGCGCCGATGCGCGCGTTTATGGTGCCACGTGAGGAAGCATGGTCGCAGCGTATGGCGCGCAAAGGCGCCATGCTGCTGATCACGGGTTTGGTGGTGGAAGTGGCGCTGATGCCGATTGCCATTTACCATTTCCATCGCGCCGGATTCTATGGCGCGCTGGCCAATGTTATCGCCATTCCGCTGACTGAAATGGTGACCATGCCAGCCATTGGCCTCGGCTTTGTGCTGGATGCGTTGGGCTTCGGTGGTCCGGCTTGGTGGCTGACCGGTAAATCGCTGAGCACCCTGCTGGCCATTGCCCATTTTGTTGCCTCTTTCCCCGGGGCAGTAACCCGACTGCCGGCGATGGGCGGAGCGGCATTTGTGCTGTTTATGGCCGGCAGCCTGTGGCTGGCGCTATGGCATGGGCGGATACGGCTGTTGGGTTTGATGCCTATTGTTATAGCCATTACGTGGCTGTTAACTTTGCGGCCGCCAGATCTGCTGATAGCCGGTGACGGGGCGCATCTGGGCATAACGGGCTTGGCGCGCGGCGAAGTGGTGATCTTGCGCGAACCGCGCAGTGACTATGCCCGCGAAAGGCTGGCGGAAATGGCAGGCATGGATGGCGCGGCATTTACGCTGCGCCAATGGCCAGGGGCGCGGTGCAGCGCGGCTTTTTGCAGTCTGGACCTGGAGCGCGGCGGACGCTCTTGGCGCCTGCTGCTGGCCTTGGGGCGACAGCCGGTTGCGATTGATGATTTGGCTAAGGCCTGTGCGCTGAGTGATATTGTGGTGGCTGACCGCTGGCTGCCACCATCCTGCCGTCCGCGCGCACTAAAGGCTGATCGCGCTAAGCTTCATCGCACCGGCGGTATGGCGATTGATCTGGCGAACGGCCGGGTCGAGACGGTTGCCCATGAGCAAGGCGACCACCCATGGTGGAATCCTGTCGAAAGCGGTTCCGGGCCAGTGGTAAGCCGTAAACCATGGCATAGGCCATGGTCTGGACGCACGCCGCCTTACTGATCCGATCAGTGATAGCGGCGGAGCAATCCGGCCAGTTTGCCCTGAACCTGCACTTCAGCCGGGCCATAGAACTGCGGATCATAGGCAGCATTGGCCGGATCGAGGCGGATTTGCCCATGATCACGGTGCAGATATTTCAGTGTGGCTTCTTCCCCGCGCACCAGAGCGACGACGATTTCGCCATCACGGGCATTGTCGGTGCGGCGGATAAGGGCAAAATCGCCATCCAGAATGCCCGCTTCCATCATCGAATCGCCGGATACTTCGAGCGCATAGTGTTCGCCGGGGCCGAGGAGGGCGGCGGGGACCGGCAAGGTTGCCTGACCTTCCATTGCTTCAATAGGCACACCGGCTGCGATGCGGCCATGCAGCGGAATTTCGATCACATCGTTCGCTGGTTCAGGGCGCGCAGCCGGAGCGCGCAGCGGCGGCGTAATCGTGTTGCTGTTGGCCGGGGCTGGGCGAGTGGCACGCGGGCTGGCGTCTTCGGGT
>JBEGLE010000148.1:0-3271 GCA_041183725.1 Pseudomonadota bacterium
AATACTGAGCGATTGCAACAGGCTTGCAGGGCCAATGCCCGATTGCTGCAACAACAAAGGCGTTTGAATGGCGCCAGCTGAGATGATCACTTCGCGGGTGGCACCAATCGTGCGCTCACCATCCTTATCCCGAATGCGAACACCGGTAGTGCGCTGGCCGTCAAATTCGACCCGCAGCACATCGGTTTCGGTGATCACGTCCAAGTTGGGGCGATCCCGCGCCCCTTCCAGAAATGCCCGCGCAGAACTGAAGCGCTGATTGCGCCAACGGGTGGTTGGCTGATAGCCGATCCCGCCTTCGCGCACAGCATCGGGCCCGTTAACATCGTCCACCTTGGCCAGACCCATTTCCTGTCCGGCGGCGATTATCGCCTCGCACAAGGGGTCGCCAGCGGGATGAGTCATAATATGCTGCGGCCCATTTGCACCGCGCTCTGGCCCCGGCCCAAGATCATGGTCTTCCAGCGCGACAAAGACTGGCGCCACTTCATTCCAGCCCCATCCCGTGCAGCCCAGCTTTTCCCATCCATCATAGTCCAGCCGCGAACCACGCATGTAGATCATGCCGTTAACCGAACTTGAACCACCCAATGTGCGGCCACGATACCAGCGCTCTGCCGGCTGGTTGCCACAAGGTTGAACCTGATAGTCCCAGATATATTTGCTACCAGGATTCAGCAGAACCCCAAGGCCGCGCGGCATGTGAACAAAAGCGCTTTTATCGCTCGGCCCGCTTTCCACCAGCAGCACCGTGCGTGCCGAATCAGCTGAAAGCCGTTCCGCCAGCGGACAACCAGCCGAGCCTGCGCCCACCACGATATAATCGTATCGCTCTCTCACACTTTACCTTTTTTGACAGCGGCCTCTGAATCGGGCCAGGCGACCAATAATTTCATGCTCACATCGTGATAGCATTGCGCCGACCTGTCAAGGCGTGAAGCACGCGAATGAGGTCGTGCATCTGGATCAGATAGTCTCCACCCCCTTGGCCAGCGGCAGATTTTTCAGCCAGTCAAGAACTACCTGCTTGGCCTCATCATGCGCCATCGCCATGCCCATGTCGCCCTCAACCGCAATGGTGCAGGCGATCGATTGCAGCATCAAAGCGGCGGCCGTGGCCGATATGGATAAAGTGATGCCATGCGACTTGGCATAGATTTCCAGAATGCCCGCCATGGTTTGGCGATAGCGCTCAGTATAGATCTTGTATTCCTTGGCTATCGCCGGGTGGCGCAGGGCAAGGCGGGTCAGTTCAAGAATGATCCCGCCCGATTGCAGGCCATTTTCCCACAAAAGAGTGAAGGCATCGCCAGTTTTGGTCGCTTCTTTCAGCGTCTCTTCCGATCGCGCCCCCTCTTCGCGCATAATTGCCACGAACACTTCGTCAATTGTGCCGAAATAATAATGGACGATATGCCGTTGAAGCCCGATCTGCTCGGCCAAGCGGCGCGCGGTTACCGCACCCGCGCCTTCGTCACGCAGAATATCAATTGCACTTCGGATCAATTGCGCCCGCGTTTCCGACTTTTCGGCACCCCTTCTTCTAGGTGTCGCCACTTTCATCCAGCTTGCTCCGATCCGCGGGCTTAACCACCCCGTCAACCCTTGATAGACCCAAGCCTAGGTGTCTGGCAGCAAGGCCGTCAATCTTATCTTTGCGGATTTTGGCTTCGAACCACGGGTTTTTACGGAGGGGCGGCGCAGCGTGGCGGCCAGAGGCCACTTACCGCACTGTGGCCACCGTGCGGCCCAGCACCGCCGCAGCGATCTGATCAATCGGCAGGATGGCGCGGGCAGCGCCCAGTTCGGCGGCGGCGCGCGGCATGCCATAGACCGTGCTGGTGGCTTCATCCTGCGCCACGGTGAAGGCGCCAGCGGCACGCATAGCAGCCAGTCCCTGCGCCCCGTCGCTGCCCATGCCGGTCAGCAGCACGCCCACGGCTTGCGCCCCCAGATTTGCCGCGATCGAGCCAAACAGTTTGTCGACGCTGGGGCGATGGCCCGACACCTTATCACCTGCCGTCAATTTGGCCGTCAGCCCGCTGCCGCCGCCCAAAATCAAGTGGTGATCCCCACCCGGGGCAATATAGATCGTGCCAGGAAGCAAGGGCTCACCTGTTTCGGCCAGTTTAACCCGCGCCGCACACCGTGTTTCCAGCATTTCCGCCATCGGCTTGGCAAAAGCCTGATTGATATGTTGCACCACCAAGGTTGGTGGGCAATCCGCAGGAAACAGCGGCAACAGGCGATGCAGCGCCTCTATCCCCCCGGTTGACGCGCCAATCGCAATCAGTTTTCCGCTTTCGCCGCCAGCCATCTTCAACGGGACCAAGGGGGGCTTTGGCGCGGCCATAGCGCGCCGCATGGGAGAACGGGCCGCATGGTGAACGGCATCGACCAGACGGCCGGTAAATTCACCCAGCATAGTCGTGATCGAGCCAACCGGCTTACCCACGCAATCAAAGGCCCCCAGTTCCAACGCCCGCACCGAAGCCGCCGCACCCGCTTGGCTAAGCGACGAGACGATGATCACCGGCATGGGGCGCAACTGCATGATCTTTTCCAGAAAATCGATGCCATTCATGCCGGGCATTTCGATATCCAAGGTCACCACATCGGGATTAAGCTGTTTGATCAGGCTGCGCGCCTCCATCGCATCAGGCGCCTCACCCACTACCGTAATGCCCGGATCAGAGCGCAAGGCCATAGACAGGATCGCCCGCATGGTCGGGCTATCATCAACAATAAGAACACGGGTCATCGGCTTAAAACTCCGTCCAATCGTCATTGGCCTTGATGGTTAGCTGGCTCGCAGCCCCTGCGGCCCTGGGGGTGATCACCAAGGGTTGCGTTGCAGGTGGCAGAGGATTGGGCCGTGGACTGGGGGTTAATGGCGCGACAGTTGCTATGGATGCGGAGGACGCAGGGGACGCGGGCGTGAGGCTGGTTGCCGATAAAGGCGGCGCAGCAGCGCGCCGATCAGCCGCCTGTTCAGTAAGACGGAAACGGCTAACCACTTGGCTGAGCATTTCGGCGTGGCCCGCCAAGCTGCGCGCCGATGCCGAGCTTTCCTCAGCCATGGCAGCATTGCGCTGGGTCGATTGCTCAAGCTCAACAATGTCATGATTCAGGCTGATAAGCTGGCGCGATTCCATATCGGCAGAACCGGCGATGCGATCAATCAGCGCGTTAATCTTGGCCATTTCGGTAACGATCTGCCCCAAGACCCCGCCCGATTCCGCCACCAAGGCCACCCCGTGCTGCACATGGG
>JBEGLE010000149.1:0-4033 GCA_041183725.1 Pseudomonadota bacterium
TCCGGTAAACACCGGGCCGTTTGGGCAAGGTTTGCAAGACCTCGCGGATCGCCAAGACCCCAGCCTCCAGATCGGGACGACTGCCGGTTAGGATATAATTCGCCCGCTCCTCGTTAAAACGGTCGGGCACGTTGCCATCAGGCGGAGCGGCTGGTTTGCGGGCCATGGCCGCTCGATAGCCTAACCATACCGCTTTGGGAAAGACACCCTGTGCCTAAGCACGGTCACAACTGTTTACGCAGCTCAATCCCGATGAAACGGCCATTGGGATCAAGCAGGTCTGCCTGATAGCTGATAGGCACCGCGCCATTTTGGTCGGTCACTTTTTGCCGCGAATCAAACAGGTTATCGATGTGTAATTGCAACCGGGCATTCTTTAACAGCGGGCTATCCTTGGCCAGCCACTGTTGCTGGCCCAGATCGGCAAATAACCGCAGGTTGATCTTGCTCAGCGAACCAAAGTGCAAATCGCTTGCTCCTGGTGCGCCGCTGCCACGAATATGGGTTGGCGCTGTGAAAGTGCCATTCATCCGCAGACCAAAGCCTTTGTAAAAGGCCCCGCCTTCCATTTCTGCACTGTGCCGCGCAGTTCCGCCACCCGCCAGAGCATCACCCCCTAAAAGATTAAGCACCGGGCCACCTTGCGAAACTATAACCCGGTTGGTGAACTGAACCGTGTGATAGACGGATAGGCTCCAACGCCCTTGGCCATCACCGCCGCGCCCCATCATCGCGCCTATGCCGCCCATAGCGCCACCACCTCGGCCCATCCTAGGCCCCATTGATTTTTGCACAGGGCTGGCTTTGCCAAGGGTTCCATCAAGATTGAAACCCCAGCGCAGGCGCGATTGCATCTGATTGTCCACGGTGATGGAACGGCGATCAATAGCCAACAAGCGGCCGTTGCTATCGCGGGTTACCCGTCCGGCAAAGGCAGCCTCAATCGCCGAGGTCAGCACAGGAAATGCTGCGGTCACATTATCCGAATGATTGCGAAAATATTCCACGATCAGATTGGCGCGAGAACGCCCCGGAACCTGCCAGTTTACCCCCAGCTTGATGTCGCGATCCCGTTCCTGCTTTAATCCTCGATTTCCGCCGGTTGTGACCGAAACCAGTGCGGTTTCGCCGCGCGTGAAATCAAACACCGGCACATTTAGGCTAACCGCCAGTGGATTGCCCAAACTTGGCAGATCAGGAGCCTGTTCATTGACAATATAACTGGCTTGGAAGTTCAGCTTGGCTGTTGGCCCCCACGTCAAACCCGCGCTCCAATCCAGCAGCGCGCCAAAGTCTGAGAGATGATCCAGCCCCGCACTGAAATTCAGGGCGAGATCACCCACAGCCCCCAGCACATTCTCACGCCGACTGGTTATCGGCAGCCCAAGATTAAACCCGGTGGAAAAGGTACTGCGATGCAGCGCCACATGGCCTGCCATGCTGCGCGTATCGTCACTGGTAATCCCCGCATAAGCATATCCTGCCCGCAAGGTGGTTGATAGGTCGCCAGCCGGAAGACGCAGAGGCCGCCCGATCAGCGTCAGCAGACTGCTGGCAGTATCAGTAACCGACCGCGCCACATCAAAGCCAGCGCTGGGCAATGCGGGAAGAGTGCCATTGATCGCCAGCGTCCCAGCGGCAGCGGCCGCGACCAAAGCGGCACTATCGGCGCGCCGGTCGCTATGGGTATCACTGGTGACGTGACCGCCATCAAATGTGGCGGTGAACACCCAGTTGCCCATTGGCCGCGCCAGTGTTGCGCCGCCTTGCAATGTTACGGTTCGGTTATCGCGCTTTAGCGGCTGCCCAAATCTGCGGAAGGCGCTGGTTCCACTTGGCGCGGTCAGCAAGACTCCATTCAGCCCTGACAATGCATGGCACACCGTCTGTTCAGCCGCACCATTCAGCGTCAACGATCCATCAAGACCCGTGGGACCAAAACCCTTTGTCCACGTGGCATTGAGCACGGCATCCGTGCTGGCGGGGATCAAAGACCGCGCGGCTGCCGAATCAGGATCGGCTGAAACTGAGGCTGCACTGACGGGGGTTTGCAAAACCCCACGCTCTGCTTCGGTCAGCAAGGTGGTGGCAGAATGCTCGCCCTGAATGTTTAGCCTGGCCGGTCCGTTAACTCTGAAAAGCACGGCTTCCTGCTTGTTGGTTGTCGAACCTCCCCGATCAGGCTGCTGGTATTCCACTTCAACGGTGGTGGCAGAAAAGCGTTCCTTCAGGATCATGTTCACCACGCGCTGGTCTGGTGTATAGCCGAACCGCAGTGCCACCTCTTCGGGCAAGATTTCCACCCGACGGATTGCCTCGGGCGGGATATTGCGCATTTCACGGAAACTCGAAACACGCTGACCATTTAGCAGCATGATCGGGCGGCCGCCTGATGTGCGTCCGCGTCCTGATCCCGTCTGCGGGGCCAGAGCCGCCAACAGATCGGCCACCGATGTCGCGCCATAGCTGGCGATAGCCGCTTCATTTAGCGTTTCAATCGGCTTGTCAGGCCCTTCGACCTGCCCTTTTATGCGGTCTGCAATAACCAGAATTTCTCCAGCCTTGCGCGCATCATCCAATGCCGCGCTATCATCAGATGCCGGATCTAAAGCTGAACGGCTCTCCTCTGGTGCCACAGGGCTCACCGCGGCAAACGCTGGTGCTGATAGGATAAGCGACAACAAGGGAAGCGAAGCAAGCACGGGAGAAAATTTCATGTGCCGCACCTGCACCCGGCACCGAATAGGGGCAAGAGGGCAGCGGGTAACAAATTGTCACGCAGCCAAAAATCTGGTTCAGGTGCCATGCAAAAGGCGTCCAGCATCAACATGGCTTCCCTTTTGTGCATTGCGCCGCTATGTGGCCGCCAATCATATGACAATCAGGACGGACTAGCATCGCCCATGGCGAAAGAAGAACTGCTCGAAATGCGCGGCACAGTCGTTGAACTGCTGCCCAACGCCATGTTCCGGGTCCGCTTGGAAAACGATCACGAAATCCTCGGCCATACCGCGGGCAAGATGCGCAAGAACCGCATCCGTGTGCTGGTAGGTGACGAAGTTCTGGTTGAACTGACCCCTTATGATCTGACCAAGGGGCGGATCACGTACCGCTTCATGCCCGGCCGCGGCGGTCCCGGCCAGTTTTGATCCTGCGGGTGGCACAGCCCACTCTGATCTTGGCTTCGGCATCGCCGCGTCGGCGTGAATTGATCACGCGGCTTGGCATTGAACCCGTGCAGGTCTGCGCCAGCGATATTGATGAAAGCCCACACAAGGCTGAGCTTCCGCGCCCCTATGCCCGGCGTATGGCTTATGAAAAAGCTTTGGCCGCGCCGCCTTCCGAAGCTCATGTGCTATCGGGCGATACTGTGGTCGCTTGTGGCCGCCGCATCCTGCCCAAGGCAGAGGATGAGGCAACCGCCCGGCAATGCCTGCACCTGCTTTCTGGTCGTCGCCATACCGTGCTCTCTGCCGTCGCCCTTCGCGCGCCCGATGGCACGATCCGCGAACGGTTGAGCGAGACCGTAGTCCGCTTCAAGGTTCTTAGCACCGCCGAGATTGATGCGTATATTGCCGGCGGTGAATGGCACGGCAAGGCGGGCGGCTATGCCATTCAAGGTAGCGCAGAAGGCCTGATAACCTGGATTTCGGGCAGCCATTCCGGTGTTGTCGGCCTGCCGCTGTTTGAAACACGGGCCCTCTTGCTTGCTGCTGGGTTCCCCCTTGGCTGAGTGGCTGGTTGAACACGGCATTGCCGAACAGCGCGCCCTGCTGTGCGATGGCGATGATATTCTTGCCGCCCGCGTGAATTGGCCCGGACACCTGACCGCTGGCCAAGTCGCCGAAGCCATACTGCTCTCACGCACAGCAGGATCAGCACGCGGCACGGCCCGTTTCGCAAGTGGTGAAAATGCCTTGGTTGATGGTTTGCCGCGCGATGCCAGCGAAGGGGCCGCCATCCGCCTTATCATAACCCGCTCTGCCATTGCGGAAAAAGGCCGTGGCAAAATGGCCCGCGCCCGCCCCACTGC
>JBEGLE010000150.1:0-2931 GCA_041183725.1 Pseudomonadota bacterium
GGGCTGGGCATAGTCTCGCACCAATTGCGCAAACACCCTGCGATGCAGCGGATGGTCAAATTCTAGTCCGGCGGCCTGGCCATCAATCCACGCGATTTCCGCCGTTTTGGGCTGGAGGCCAGGCAATTGCAGCGTGATTTGATCGCCAATGCGGACTTGGTTCAACCGCGCTATCCGCGCGCCATAGGGGGTCATATCTTCCAGTACGGTCGTGCCCCGCTCCCCCCACAGGCGAAAACGCACCATCAGATCAAACGCCACCCGGCGGGCACGGCGCAGTCTTGGCTGCGCCTGCGCGTTCAGTTCAAAATCGTCGATCTGCATCGCATCCCCCGACTGCTGGAAAGCACAACAGGATATGACGGAGGAGCAAGTGAGAATTAAAGGGGCCTAGGCCAATTGCCGCAGATAGCCGTTGGCGTAGGGCGCAATCTTATCCGCAGGGCAGTCCTCAGGTCCAGCACTTAAGGCAGGTTGTCGGTCTGGTCTATGAACTGGGTAATATCGGTGCGAACATCGCCGATCACCGCCGGATTCAGATAAACCATGTGCCCCGAAGGGTAATAGCGGTAAGCGATATTGCCCCGCAGAGATTGCGGGATCGGCAGGTGGCGCAGCTCGTACTTCCCTTCGAAATAGGGGGTCGAAATATCGTAATAACCGCCCAGAACCAGCACTTTGAGGTGTGGATTCTGCTTCATCGTTGCGGCAAGATCGGGCAAAACATTGGGCAGGGCAATCAGCGCATGGTCAGCGCCGGGTGGCTTGTGGCGGTAATCCCAGCTTGAATAGACCCCCAAGCTGGTCTGATAATTGCGGTCCTGCCCATAATGCAGGGTGTTGCGGGCATAATCGTTAAAGGCGGAAATCGCCGCGGAACCGGTCGCACTGGAGGTCGGATCATAGCTGGCCACCTTGCTCAGAGGGTCAAGTGTTGTGCCAGCAAAACGGGTATCTAGTGTGCCAGTGGTTGCCGCCTGATCGGCCAGCAGTTCCTTTTGAAAAGCGCCGTATTCGATCCTGAGGTTGGTCTTAAGCAGATAGGGTACGGGGAGGCCGGTATAGTCTGCCAGCTTTTGTGCGATCCGCTGGCGCTCAGCTTCGGGCAGATCGCTGCCTTGTATCAACGCCTGCGCATAGTCTCCCGTGGCAAAGTGCTCAACCTCGTCAAGGAAGGGGCGCAGTTCGGCGGGCTGCTGGGGCAAGCGTTTGTGATACCACGCGGTTGCCGCATAGGTTGGCAGTGCGACAATGTAGGGCGTGTCGATCCCGGGGTTGAGCTGTGGATCGTCGGGCATACTGTCCCAGTTCAGGATGTTTGATAGCAGGATCAGTCCGTTAAGATCGATCCCGCGATCTTGCAGCGCCAGCGCCAGTCCCGCGCCGCGCATCGTGCCGTAGCTCTCGCCAAAGACATATTTCGGTGCGTTCCAACGACCGTATTTAGTCAGGAATTGGCTGATGAAGTCGGCAAAGGCGTGGATGTCTTGATCAACGCCGTAAAAGGCCTTGTCCTTGTCTTTGCCCATCACGCGGCTGAAACCGGTGCCCGGCGCATCGATGAACACCAGATCGGAACTGCCAAGCAGGGTAAAGCGGTTATCAACCAGTGCATAAGGCGCGGCTGGCGTGTGCGCGGCATTGGCGGTTTCCACCCGCTTGGGGCCGAATGCGGTCATGTGCAGCCACATAGACGGCGATCCGGGGCCGCCGTTGAACAGGAAGGTCACTGGGCGATTGGCAGATGGCGCACCATCTTTGAAATAGGCAGTATAGAACATCGCGGCTTCAGCCAGCGCGGTTTCGTCATCGGGCTTGGCGGATTTCTCGGTCAGGGGCGCGGTATCATCCCAGCCCTTGGGATGGACCACCAAGGTGCCAGCATAGGTCCGATAGGCAATCCGCTGGCTGCCGACAGTGATTGCGCCGGTGGTGCGAACCTCATCGGGGGTGAAGTGCACGGGCGCGGGCTTGGCGGGGCTGGCATCAGTGGCAAGCGCCGAGGCGCTGCACGCAAGAGCCGCTAGGCTGAGCAAGTAACCGGCTTTCATGAATTCCCCTGCAAGTCAGATTGGTGTGGGTTGTGATCTTGGCCGTGATGCGATGTAAACCGATTATAGGCGCGACAGAATACCCTGCGCGAATGGGGTCAGGGTATCATCGCGTGCGCCCATAATGATCACCCGGTCCCCCGGTTGGGCTAAGGCAATGATCCGTGCGCCGCAGGCCTCACGCGATGGGATATATTCAGCCTTGCCGCCTGCTTGTTCGATCAGGCTGACGATACGTTCGCTGCCTTGGCTGCGATCCACCGTGCCGCCAAAATAGACCGGATCACACAGCAGGGTCAGATCATCGGGGCCAAGCAACCGAGCGAAAACTGCGGCCAATTCATGCCCCATCTGGCGCAAAGGGCCATAACCGTGCGGTTGGAAAAAGGCGATGATCCGCCCCTCATGCGCCTTTAACGTGGCCAGCGTGGCCGAGACTTTATCAGGGTTGTGGCCAAAGTCGTCGATCACCGTCACCCCGTTCGGGCTGGTGCCGACAATATCAAACCGGCGCGCTAAGCCGATGAAGGAACCAAGAGCGCTAACGGCGGTGGCCATTGGCACACCGGCCGCACTGGCAGCGGCCAGGGCAGCAAGGGCATTGGCCAGATTGTGGCGGCCGGGAACCTTCAGGGCCAGGGTGTGGTGCGTGCTATCACGGCGATCAATCACGGTGGCCGCTAGGCTGGTGGGGGCCTCTGTGATTGATCCGGGCACGACACCGATCATGGCCTTGGGATGGTCGATGGCAAAACTGAGCAGCGCCTTGGCCTGCGGGGCAAGGGCGGCCGCTTCGGCATCGTCCAGGTTGACCACGCTGGTATCAGCGCAGCCCAGGAAAGCACCAAACAGTGCACGCAATTCTTCCAAACTTTTGTGA
>JBEGLE010000151.1:0-2548 GCA_041183725.1 Pseudomonadota bacterium
GTAAAGGAAAGCGCCGCGCTTGAAAACCGCTATTGCGGTGTGGCGCGCTTGCCAATGCGCACCACCATTGCGGCAAGCGCGGTTACGGCCAGCACCGCAAGGCTGTCAGCAAGCCAATCGCGCAAATCACAATCGCGGTGCAACAAAGGGATTGCTTGTGCCATTTCGATCACCGCCCCCAGCCCTGAAAGCCAAATCGCACGTGTCCAGCGCCCCACCCATGGAAAAGCAAAGCCCGCCAGTGCTGCCAGACTGGCAAAGGCCAAAATGTGATTCACTTTATCGCCCAGCCGATCGGTCGGCATATGCGGCGGATGCGGCAAGAGGGCCATGGTGACGGAGAAAACCAGCGTGAACCAGAACATAAGCCGCGCCGGACGGCGTATCATGTCGAAAAGACGATCTAACATCGCCCAGAGTGATACCGAGGGCTGGCGCTGCGCGCAATTGCCGGTAAACAAGTGTCATGATTGACCGACGCAAAGTTTCAATGATTGGCCTAGGCGTAATGGGCGGCCCCATTGCACGCCACTTGGGTAATGCCGGTCATGCGCTAACCATCTATAACCGCACGCCTGAGCGGCGGGAAAAATGGCTATCGGAAAACCCTGGCCTTGATGTCAGTGTGGCCATGACTCCGGCCGAAGCCGCTGACCGGGCTGATGTGGTAATAACCTGCGTTGGCAATGATGATGATCTATCGGATGTGGTGCTGGGCCCCTATGGTGTCTTTACCACTTTGCGCCGCGGCGGCTTGTATATCGATCACACCACGGCATCGGCCCGCATTGCCCGACAGATCGCCGTGGAAGCGCGGGATAAAGAGATTCACTGCGTCGACGCGCCGATGACCGGCAGCCAGATCGGCGCGGAAAAGGGCACACTAACCCTGATGTGCGGCGGACGGCCCGATGCGATCGCCGCCGCCATGCCGATCTTTGAGGCCTATACCAGCCGCGTGGTTCATATTGGCAAGCCGGGGGCGGGACAAACCGCCAAGATGGCTAACCAAATCTGCATCGCCGGTATCGTTTCTGGCCTGGCCGAAGCCCTGCGCTTTGCCCAGGCCAGCCATCTGGATACGGACAAGGTTTACGAAGCCATTTCCGGTGGTGCAGCGCAATCTTGGCAGATGGACAACCGCTGGAAGACGATGGCGGATGATTCTTTCGATTTTGGCTTTGCTGTGGATTGGATGCGCAAGGATCTGGGCCTTGCGATGGACGAAGTCCGCGGGCTGGGCGTGTCGCTACCAATCACGGCCTTGGTCAATCAGTTCTATGCCGAAGTTCAGGCTATAGGCGGGGGCCGCTGGGATACCAGCGCTCTGGTTCGCCGCCTACCCCAGCCGGGTAAGCGCAAACCATAAACTGTCCTAACTGCCGCGCCTATTCCTGCGTGGCAGAGGGAGTGATGGCTATATCCGAACTCTCTTTGGCAGCCTTACGCTCGCCAAACCACATGATCGCCAAGGAACCTTCGAACAACAGATACATTGGCACCGCCAGCATAAGCTGCGACACCACGTCAGGCGGGGTAATCAGCGCGGCAATAATGGTGATTCCAACAATCACATAACGCCGCGCGCTGACCATTTGTGAGCGGGTGACAATTCCGGCACGGTTAAGCAGCAACAGCAGCACCGGCAGCAGGAAGCAAAAGCCAAAGGCCAAGATGAATTGCATGACCAAGCCCAAATAGTCTTCGGAATTGGGCAAGGCTTCAACCTTTAGGCCGCCGACCGTGGTTTGAAAGCCCAAGAACCAGCGGAATGCCGTGGGCATAACGACATAATAGGCCAAGGCCCCACCGCAGGTGAACAGCACGGGCGTAGCGAGCAAGAATGGCAGAAAAGCGCGCTTTTCCTTGGCATAAAGCCCCGGCGCGACAAAGGCCCAAAGCTGGTTGGCAATCACCGGGAAACTGACGAAAAAGGCTGCGAACAGCGCCACCTTCATCTCAACAAAGAACTGGCCATAGAGCTTGGTGTAAACCAGCGTATTCTGCCCCGCGGCAAATAGCGGATGAACCAAAAACCCCAGAATGTCCTGTGCGAAATAGGCACAAATGATGAAGCAACCGAGCAGCGCGGCAATGCAGCGCATCAGCCGGGAACGCAATTCCACCAAGTGCTCCATCAAGGGTGCCTGGGTTTCATCAATATCGGGGATGGTAAAGGCCATGATTCAGGCCTTGTCTGGGTTGTGGGCGGGAGGAGAATCTTCTGCCGGTTGGCCTTCTGGCAAGGCGGGCGACGCAGTACCAGCAGAGGACATCGCCTCCTCTGGCGTTTGATCCGGATGGGCTGCCATGATCGCGGCGTTCTGCTCGCGCCACTTGCGCTCCATCTCTTCCAGCTCCGCTTCGCGAATCATGGCCTCGACGCCAGAGCGAAAGTGGCCTGATACGCGGCGCACCTTGCCAATCCACTGCCCGGCAATGCGCAGCGCTTTGGGCAGGTCTTTGGGGCCAATCACCACGATCGCGACAATCACGATCACCAGCAATTCGTCGAAACCGACGTCAAACATGCACGGGCCCCTTTCGG
>JBEGLE010000152.1:0-14499 GCA_041183725.1 Pseudomonadota bacterium
TGTACTGGGGAGTAATCTCTATAATTTTCCTGGCCGATAGCGCCCTATCAAAACGGAATTTGCGCCCCATCCCAGCCCAGCAGGTGGCCGCTATCCACAGCGGTTAAGCCCGCAATAACCGCCAGCAATTGCGCCGCGCAGCGCTCTGGCGTGAACAGCTTTTCCGCCGCCACCCCGCGCTGAAAGGGCTTTGACAGGTCCGTATCCACGGTGCCTGGATGCAAGGCCACTGCAACGGCTTTGCTATTGCGTTGCTTCAGCTCAATCGCGAAATTGCGCACCAGCATATTGAGCGCCGCCTTCGATGCGCGATAACTGTGCCAGCCACCCAGCCCATTATCACTGATCGACCCCACCTTGGCCGAAAGGGTCGCAAACACGCTGCGGCTGTTACGGCGCAGGTGCGGCAGCATATGTTTGGCGATCAGGGCCGGGCCAATGGTGTTGATGGCGAACACCTGCTGCATCGCTTCAGGATCGATCGCCCGCCAGGTCCGCTCAGGGCTGAGCGCGTCATTTTGCAGCACCCCGGTGGCGACGATCACCAAATCAAGCGGGCCGTCAGCCGCAATCGCCTCTGCAGCCGCCGCGATGGACGCTTCGTCAAGCAGATCAAAGGTAAAGGGCTGCACTTTGGCATTCGCCAGCACATCCGCCCCGCGCCCACCGGCCCCGCGCCCACCGGCATAGATCCGCTCCACATCATCAGCCTGCGCCAGAAGTGTACAGAGCGCCGCGCCAATCCCGCCGCTTGCGCCAAAAATGCAGATACGGTGTCCGGTCATGCGTGCCCCCACGCCCCGTGAATACAGGTCAGGCATCATATTGCCAGTGATCATCCTGCATTCGTGGTGTACAGTAAGTCACGCCTCTTGTTAGGATGCCCTCACCATGCCCATCACCCGCCGTCTGCTGGGCCTTAGCGCCCTTATAACCCTTGGCCTTGCTTTGAGCGGCTGCGCGGCGGTGTTTTCGCGCCATGCGGTGGGCAATGGGCGGGTGCCAGAGCCGGCCCGATCGGTAGAGCTATCGCGCTATCTGGGCCGCTGGTTTGAAATCGCCCGCTATGAACAGGGCTTCCAAAAGGATTGCGAGGGGGTGACAGCGGACTATGCCCTGCGCCCCGATGGCAACCTTTCGGTGATCAACCGCTGCCGCAAGCCGGATGGCAAAACCACCCAGGCCACCGGCCGCGCCAAGATTGTTGATCGCGTCAGCGGCGCCAAGCTGAAGGTCAGCTTCTTCGGCCCCTTCTATGGCGACTATTGGGTGATGGATCACGCCGAGGACTATAGCTGGTCAATCGTGGGTGAGCCGTCTGGCCGCTATCTCTGGCTGTTAGCACGTACGGCAAACCCCGCCCCCGCTGAGCGCGAAGCCTTGATCGCACGGGCCAAGGCGCTGGGCTATGACACGGCCATGCTGCGCATTACCCAGCAGCCTTAGGTTTCATCCGCAGGGGCAAGCTCTGCCGCGGCATTATAGGCAGCCAGATCCAAAATCCCCTCGCGCTTCGCGACGATCACCGGCACCAATATTTGCCCCGCCACGTTCACTGCGGTGCGGCCCATGTCCAAGATCGGATCAATCGCCAGCAACAGCCCGGCCCCTTCAAGCGGCAGGCCCAAGGTTGAAAGCGTGAGGGTGAGCATCACCACAGCGCCGGTTACCCCGGCCGTGGCGGATGATCCAAGCACCGATACCATCACGATCAGCGCATAATCGATCGGCCCCAAGGCCAAGCCATAAAACTGCGCGATAAACAGCGCCGCGACCGCCGGATAGATTGCGGCACAGCCATCCATCTTGGTGGTGGCCCCCACCGGCACAGCAAAAGCGGCATAGGCGCGCGGCACGCCCAAGCCGCGCTCTACCGCCACTTCGGCCAAGGGCAAAGCGGCGATCGATGAGCGGGAGACAAAGGCCAGCTCCATTGCTGGCCATGCCTTGGCGAAAAACCGCATGGGATTAAGCCCATGCAGGCGCAGCAGCAGCGGATAGACGCCAAACAACACCGCGGCGAGGCCAAGGTAAACCGCCAAGGCAAATTGCCCCAAGCCCGACAAGGTTTCCCAGCCATAATGCACCACGGCATTGCCGATCAGCCCGGCCGATCCCAGCGGGGCCAGCCGCACCACCCAGGACAACAGGCGGCGCAGCACGGCCAGCACTGTGCCCGCTCCGGCCAGAAACTTCTCACCGGCCTCACCCGATTTCAGCGCCGCCATGCCAAAGGCCATGCCCAGCACGACGATCTGCAGAATATTAAATTCGGCATTGCTGGCGGCACTGGCCCCATCCAGCGTGGTCGCCACCCGCAGACCCAAGACATTGGATGGCACCAATCCGGTGATGAAATCGATCCAACTGCCCATGGTCTTGGGCACTTTGGCCGCCTGCAGGGTTACACCGCTATGGACGCCGGGCTGCAAGATCAGCCCCAAGGCTAGGCCAATCAGCACGGTAATCAGCGCGGTAATGGCAAACCACATCACAGTTTGCGCCGCCAGCCGCGCGGCATTGTGCATCGCCCGCAGCCGCCCGATGCTGGCAACGATCGCGGTAAAGACCAAGGGCGGCACCAGCACCTTAAGCAATTGGACAAAACTGGAGCCCACCAGAGCCAGCGCCTGCGCCAAGCCATTGGCACGGCCATCGGGCAGCACCCCTATGTGCCGCGCCGCCAAACCCAGCAGCAGACCAAGGCCCATGCCCAGCAAAACCTGCAGGCCAAAGCCGGAACGGCGGGTGGGTGCGGAAACTGTCATCACATGCCCTTACTGTGTGCGTCAGACAAATTAGGTAGCCAGCATAGGCTGTCCTAGGACAATCGCCTAGGCCATCACTGCGTCTCTTTTAGCCTGTGGCCCCTATAAGCGGGCTGGTAAGAAGGCGGGCGGGCAATAGGCCTCGCCTTGTCTGCGCTTTCGCCCTAGGTTCACTCAGATCAATGTATCACAAAGGTTAAGCCCCCTATGCGCCTTGGCCGCTTCACCGCTTGGTTTGTTTGTATCGCGCTGTTTGCCATGGGACTGGCCCTGCGCCCCACTTCGCTGGCGGACACACTGGGGGTGGCGATCCTTGGTCTGCTGACCCTGCTTGGCCTGCGCGATCGTTTGCAGGCGCAACATTCGCTGCAGCGCAACTATCCGGTTATCGGTCATATCCGCTGGCTGGTGGAACTGGTGCGCCCCGAAATTCGGCAATATCTGCTGGAAAGCGAGGAAGAGGCCACCCCTTTTTCCCGCGCGCAGCGGTCCTTGGTCTACCGCCGTGCCAAGGCGGTTTCATCGGATCAGCCCTTCGGCACCTTGCAGAACGTTTATGCCGAAAACTATGAATTCATCAAACATGCCATGCGCCCAGTCGATGCCGCGAACCCCCAATCGTTCCGCATCACCATCGGCAACGATCAATGCACCCAGCCTTATAGCGCCAGCATTTTCAACATTTCAGCCATGAGCTTTGGCTCGCTATCGGCCAATGCCATCCGGGCGCTGAACAAAGGCGCGGCGCTGGGTGGATTTTACCATGATACCGGCGAAGGCAGTATCAGCCCCTATCACCGCGAATTTGGTGGCGATATCGTCTGGGAAGTGGCGAGTGGCTATTTCGGCTGCCGCACGGTGGATGGACAATTTGATCCCGAAAAATTCGCGGCGCAGGCCAGCGACCCCCAGGTCAAAATGATTGAGGTAAAGCTGAGCCAAGGGGCCAAGCCGGGGCATGGCGGCATGTTACCGGGCAAAAAGGTGACCCGTGAAATTGCTGAAACGCGTGGGGTGCCGCTGGGCCGCGATTGCGTGTCCCCGGCCCGCCATTCCGCCTTTTCCACACCGCAGGAACTGATTGGGTTCCTTGGCCAACTCAGAACTCTGTCAGGCGGCAAGCCGGTTGGCTTCAAGCTATGCATCGGCCAGCCGTGGGAATTCATGGCCATTGTTAAGGCCATGCTTGAAACCGACATAGTGCCCGATTTCATCGTGGTGGATGGCGGCGAGGGCGGCACCGGGGCCGCGCCTTTGGAATTCAGCGACCATATCGGCACGCCCATGCGCGAAGGCTTGCTGTTTGTTCACAATGTGCTGACGGGGGCGGGCCTGCGCGACAAGATCAAGATCGGCGTCGCCGGCAAATTGATCAGCGCTTTTGATATCGCCACGGTTCTGGCCATCGGTGCCGATTGGGCCAATGCCGCGCGCGGTTATATGTTTGCGCTGGGCTGTATCCAATCAATGAACTGCCACACCAATCGCTGCCCCACTGGCGTGGCGACCCAAGATCCTTCGCGCCAGAACGCCTTGGTAGTGGGCGATAAGGCCGAACGGGTGCGCCATTTCCATGATCGCACGATCAGGGCGCTGTCAGAAATGCTCGCTGCCGCCGGGGTATCCCATCCCGATGCTCTGCGCCCACACCATGTCGCGCACCGCACCAGCACCAGTGACCTGCGGCAGTTCGACGAATTGCATGACTATCTGCAAAATCACGAATTGCTAAACGGCACATGCGCACATCCCTATTACGCCGAAAACTGGCAGCGCGCCCAAGCCAGCAGCTTTGACCCCAAACCAGCGTAACCCAACGCTAGGCGGGACGCGGCGATTGCTTGGAAAGTGGAGCGGGTGAAGGGAATCGAACCCTCGTATTCAGCTTGGGAAGCTGCTGCTCTACCATTGAGCTACACCCGCAAAGCGGTGGAGCGGGTAGCGGGAATCGAACCCGCCTAGCTAGCTTGGAAGGCTAGTGCATTACCACTATGCTATACCCGCCCGGCGCACTGGCATCAGCGCCCCTTGCGATGCGCTGGCCGCTTGCCACCAAGATGCCCTCGGCGTCAATCCTTTTACGCGGAGCTTGGGCTGAAGCTGGCAGGAATTGCTGGCTTTGCATCCGTTCCTTGCGGCAACGATGGACCATAAGGCCCCTTCACCGCACGGAAAGCCAAGATAAACCAAACTGCACATTGACAACCGCCCCCCGCCGCCGCTATCGGCCCGCTCCTACCCAGCGTGATGCGCCTTTGCATCATGCCCGTGCCCAGATGGCGGAATTGGTAGACGCACCAGCTTCAGGTGCTGGCGCTCGCAAGGGCGTGGAGGTTCGAGTCCTCTTCTGGGCACCATTTTTTCGTTCGACTATGTTCATCCCCGGCCTTGAAGGCCCGGGGCAGCACTTTGGGCCACCCCGGGGCTATGGCTCAGAAACGTTGGCCGCCATCAAGGCGGATTGTCGTGGCATTGAGGAAATCGTTTTCGACGATCTGCTGCGCCAACATGGCATATTCATCGGTCTCACCCATGCGCTTGGGGTTCAGCACCAAGGGGCCGAAGGTCTCACGCGCCTTTTCTTCCCCCATCGCGGCATAGGCGAAGGTATAGAAAGTGCCCGGCGCAATCGCCATTGACCGGATACCCATAGGGGCCAGATCCCGAGCAAGGTTAAGGGCCATCGAAATGATTCCACCCTTTGCGGCACCATAGGGCACCTGTCCGGGCTGGCCTTCAAAGCCAGCGATTGAGGCGGTGTTAATGATGACCCCGCGTTGGTTCGAATCAAGCGGATCATTTCCCGCCATGGCTTGGGCTGCCACTGAGCTGACCAGATAGGCGCTGTTCAGATAGACGCTGATGATGTGGGCAAAGTGAGCCAAGCTGACACGGCTGCCATCCCGGCCAACAGTGCGGCCACCCTTGTCAGGAGCTGGCGGTCCGCCATGAGCGATTACCACAGCGCGCAGCGGGGCCAGGGTTGTGGCAACATTCACGGCATTGACGATCGAATCTTCGTCCATGATATCCGTACGAACATAGGTGGCACCATTACCAATTTCGGCAGCCAGAGCCGCGCCGCGATCATCGGCAAGATCGGCAATAACCACCTTGGCGCCCAGCTTGGCCAAACGGCGCGCCGTTGCACCGCCAAAGCCACCGGCACCGCCAGTGATCAGGACAGAGCCATTAGAAATATCCATGAGTTTTCTCCAGTCTGGTTAAATGTATTGGTCACGCTTTGGGTAAGCTGCGGCCCAGAAGGTGGTTGGCGATTGGCGTGGCTCCGGCGAAGGAATGAACCAAGCCCGCGTTAAACCAGCCGTGATCAGCCACCAACGTAACCCCGGTAATGGCCGAGGCCGCTTGGCTGCATAAGAAGGCCATCGGGTAAGCCTGCTCCATCGGGACAGAGGCTGCGACACCAACTGCTGCGCGAAAATCAGCCCCGCCGCCCAGCCATTGCGCGCGATTGGCCTGGGCCAGCGGGGTGTCGGTTGGCCCCGGGCAAATCGCATTAACCCGAATACCCTGCTGCAACCAGGCAAAGGCCTCACGCGCAATATAGGCGCACATTGCTTGTTTCGTGCCCATGTAATTGGCCCGGCCATTGGCGACCAGCCAGGCGGCAGCGGCATCGAAATCGCTGATGGCAAACAAATCGCACAGCGCGGCGAAGTGCGGCTCCCAGCCCAGTCCCGCTGAGGAGGAAATAAAGCACACTGCCCCGCCACGTCCCAGCTTTCCCTGGGCCACCAAGCATTCCAGCAAGTAGCGGTGCCCAACAAAATTGATCCGTTCAATTCCCGGTGTGCCATCGGCCACGCCTGCGCAGGAAAAAACCGCGTCAAACCGCCCATCCAGCGCAGCTAGCGCCGCATCAATTGAGGCTTTTTCTGCGAGGTTAAGCTTAATTTTACCAACCCCCGCCAAGCCCACTTCGGCATAGTCCATCACCACCACTTCGGCGCCCAAGGCCAAGGCCAGTTCAGCCCCCGCAGCCCCCATGCCCGTCGCGCCGCCGACAACCAGCACGCGTTTGCCATCATAACGAAATGCGTCCGCAAGGCTCATGGTACTCTCCGTAGCTCGGCTCGGGTTATCCCGGCGTTGTTAGCAATCAGCACGCGCAGCGGATGGCCCTTGCCTTCCTGCGCACCCCCACGCTATCACCATGTGAGCGATTGCGAGTCAATGGTACGTTATCCTGTGCCATCCATTGCTTTACCGCCGGTGCTTATGACACAGTTCTGGCTTAGCGTAACAAAATTGGCTAGTATCAGCGCGTAATTTAAAACCTGTGGGAGGCCACTTGCCATGTCCGAAGCCTATATCATCGACGCCGTTCGCACCCCGCGCAGCATTGGCAAAATTGGCAAGGGCGCATTGTCGCATCTGCACCCACAGCACTTGGGCGCTGCCGTGCTAAAGGCAATTAAAGATCGCAACAATCTGGATACGTCCAAGGTTGATGATGTAATCTGGGGCTGCTCGGCTCAATTTGGTCTTCAGGGCGGCGATTTGGGTCGGCAAGCGGCACTAGATGCAGACTATGCCCTGACCGCCAGCGGCGTGACATTGGATCGTTTTTGCGGCAGCGGCATTACCGCCACGGCGCTGGCGGCGGCACAGATCATGGCAGGTATGGAAGATTGTGTTGTTGCAGGCGGCAGCGAGATGATGTCGCATGTCAATGATTATGGCGCCAAACTTATGGCTGCTGGCCTGATGGGCAGCATGGGATCCAATGCGCGCTTGCAAGCCAAGCGGCCACAATCGCATCAGGGGGTTTGCGCCGATGCGATCGCCGCGATGGAAGGCATTGCGCGCGCAGATCTGGAAGCCTTTGGCGTGGAAAGCCAGCGCCGCGCTGATATCGCGATCAAAGAGGGCCGCTTCGCGCGCTCTGTCGTGCCGGTGCTGGATGACAATGGTGCCGTGCTGCTTGATCACGAAGAATACCCCCGCCCCGGCACCACGGCTGAAACGCTGGCCGCGATGAAGCCAGCCTTTGAAGCACTGATGGACATGCCAAGCCGCAAAGACGGGCCAAGCTTTCGCCAATTGATCAACCAGGTCTATCCTGATCTGGATATCAAGCCCGTTCACCATGTCGGCACATCCTCTGGCGTGGTTGATGGCGCGGCAGCCTTGTTGCTCACATCCAAAACCTTTGCTGAGGCGAATGGTCTTCGCCCACGCGCCCGCATTGTTGCCACGGCCAATCTGGGCGATTGCCCCACTTTGATGCTGAACGCCCCGGTCCCTGCCGCAAAAAAAGTCCTAGCCAAGGCAGGTCTTAGCAAGGACGATATCGACATCTGGGAAATCAACGAAGCCTTTGCCGTTGTCGCGGAAAAGTTCATCCGAGATTTAGGCTTGGACCGTGCCAAAGTTAACCCCAATGGCGGGTCTATCGCCTTGGGTCACCCGATTGGGGCGACCGGCGCGGTCTTGATCGGCACGGCGCTGGATGAACTTGAACGTACTGGCGGGCGCTATGCCTTGATCACTATGTGCGCAGCCGCCGGCATGGCCCCGGCAATTATCATTGAACGCATCTAAGCCAAACCTCCAGCCAATCAACAACTGACTAACCCAAACAAAAGCGGCGAAGCCCCCCTTCGCCGCTTCTGTTTGCGCGTATATGGGCAGCACTGGTTCTCTCGGTTCTATTGCGCTGACGATGGCCGCTTGACACTAAGCCCCCTGTTGATGCTATCACTATGTGAGCATACCGGAGTCGAGAGGGCACCTTTCCCACACGGCAGGGCCGCCACAGTGATAGTCTGGATGGAAAAACAAGCTGATAGTGCGAGGAACCCCTATGCCTAAAGTCACCTATGTCCAGTTTGATGGCAGCCAGCAAACCGTCGATGTTCCCCTGGGGGAAAATGTCATGCGCGGCGCTTTGTATAACGGCATTGATGGGATCGCTGGCGAATGCGGCGGTGCGCCGTCTTGCGCCACTTGTCATTGTTATGTCGACGATGCTTGGGCCGAACAGGCCGGAAAAGCCGCGAATGCCGCTGAGGCTGATCTGTTGGAGGGAGCCGCAAGCGAACTGCGCCCAACCAGCCGCCTGTCGTGCCAGATTGTGATGACCGATGCCCTTGATGGCTTGATCGTCCATATGCCTGAAACCCAATACTGACACTAGCGCCAAGGAGACTGCTTATGACTGCCACCATCCTTGCCGATAATCTCGACAGCTACGTTCAAGATCCGCTTAACCCTGTTAAGCCGAATGTGCCGGCCTTTGCCGGGCAGGATCAGATCCCGGATCACGTGCCGCCAGAATTGATTAAAAGCTGTGGCCTGATGTTCAGCCCAGAATTTCTGGCAAGCCCGCACGACTATATGGCGGCAATGCAGGATAACTTTCCGCCTATTTTCTATGATGTTACGCCATTTCGTAACTCATGGTATCTGACCAAACACGAAGACTGCTTATTTGTGCTGCGCCACGCGGATATTTTTCGCAATCTCGAAGCCAGCCCTTTCCCACGCGATCCCAACGACTATTTCTTCTTTATCCCGCAAGAAGTGGATCCGCCGCAGCATCGCAAATATCGCAATATCGTCGATCCGCTGTTCTGCCCGGCAGGCATTATGAAGCTGGAAGGCCTGATCCGTCAGCGTGCCCAGGATATTCTGGATAGCTTTGCCGATCAGGGCGAATGCAATTTCAACACCGCTTTTGGTCGGCCGCTGCCGGTTTCGGTATTCCTCGATATCATGGGGCTGCCGCAAGATATGCGCGACACCTTTGTGTCGTGGGCCGACATCATGATCCACTCGCAGGACCAGGCCGAAATTGCCGAGGCCTTTGGCAAGGCGATTGCCTATCTCAATGGCGCGATAGCCGAAAAGAAAGCCAACCCCGATGGCGGGGTGGTCAGCCTGATTGCCAATGCCGAGATCGATGGCCGCAAACTGTCTGATAAAGAAGTGTTTGGCTTTGTCTGCTTCTTGTGGATCGGCGGTCTGGACACGGTGTACGCCACGCTGAACAATATCTGGCTTTGGCTGGCCCAAAACCCGGACCGCGTGCAAGAAATCATCGATCGTCCCAATGATATCGACAATATCGTTGAAGAATTGCTGCGTCGCTATTCGGTTACTTTCTCAACCCGCGTGGTGATGAAAGATATCGAAATGCGCGGCGTAAAAATCAAAAAAGGCGACCGGGTGATGACCATCCTGCCCGCCGCCAATTTTGATCCAGAAGTTTTTCCCAATCCGCTGGAGGTTGATTTCAACCGTCCTCGCAAGACGATTCTGGCCTTCACCGTGGGGGTTCACAGCTGCATGGGCGGGCATCTTGCGCGCATGGAACTGAAGATTGCCCTGCAAGAGTGGCTGAAGCGCATTCCAAAATTCGCGGTTAAACCCGGGGCAGAAATTACCTATAAACCCGGTGGCGTCGTAGGCCCCGCCGCCGTGCCACTAATCTGGTAAATTCATATGGGTGAGCCATGCCGCAGCAGGTATTTTTGGCTCACCCAAAAAATTTTATTTCGTGTTCGTCCGTTGACTTAGGTCAAAGAGCAAAACGAAAAATCCGGCAAAGTGCTCTCATGGTGATAGCGCATTGGCCTGCGAAACCCTCGCAGACATCGTGCTGTCCTACATGACTGAACAGCGTATGTTTGGCGTTTTACCTTGCCATGCGTGCACCCCAGACCGGAGGCCTGAACATGAAAATGGAAGAAATGGTGATCATCAGTGTTGATGACCACATCACTGAGCCGGGAACCGTTTTTGACAACCAGCTTTCGGGGGCAGCCTATGCCACAGCTCCCAAGCTGAAAACGCGGGCTAACGGCGTTAACTATTGGGAATATCAGGGCAAGCAGCTGCAGAACGTGGCACTTAACTCGGTAACCGGCCGTGTGCGCGAAGAATATGGCATGGAGCCGACCAACCTCAACCAATTGCGTCCAGGCTGCTATGATGTGCATGCCCGCATCGGCGATATGGATGTGAACGGCATTGCCGCTGGCCTTAACTTCCCCAGCTTTGCCGGGATCAGCGGCGGATTGTTCATTGCCGCTGAAGACAAAAAACAAGCGATCACCCATCTGCGCGCCTATAACGATTGGCATATCGACGAATGGTGCGGCGCATATCCTGGTCGTTTCATCCCGCTAGGCTGCCTGCCGCTATGGGACATGGAATTAACCGCTCAAGAAGTGCGCCGCTTAGCCGACAAGGGCTGCTTTGCCGTGACCATGAGCGAAAACCCGGCCTTGGCTGGCATGCCTTCCGTGCACAGCGATTATTGGGAGCCGCTGTGGAAGGCCGTTTCCGATACCGGTACGGCCATTTGCCTGCATATCGGAACCGGCAATGTGTCCCCACACTGCTCGCTGGAAAGCCCGATTGAAGCCAATATTACCACTATGCCCATGGCCGTGGCTTTCGGCGCGGCAGACTGGATGAATCTGGCGGCGCTGCATCGCTATCCCGACATGAAAATCTGTCTGTCGGAAAGCGGCATTGGCTGGATTCCCTATCTCTTAGAGCGGGCCGACTACACCCACGATCAGCATCATGTCTGGACCCATTCGAACCAGTACTACGGCGATATGAAGCCATCAGAGGTGTTCAAGCGTCATTTCTCAAGCTGCTTCATCGATGATGCCTATGGCCTTAAAAACATCGATTCGATCGGCGAAGACAGCATTTGCTATGAAGTAGACTATCCGCATTCGGATGCGCCTTGGCCTAATGCCCCAGAAATTCTCTGGCGGTCTGCGCAATTCCTCACCGACACCCAAATCGATAAGGTAACCCACCTGAATGCAATGCGTCTTTATAACTTCCCTATGTTTGACCTGATTCCCAAGGCCGAACTGACGGTTGGCGCACTGCGGGCAAAGGCCAAAGCCGCTGGGGTTGACACCACACTGATCTCAACCGGCGGCGCGGCGCCGCTGGCTGCTGGCGAAAAACCGCGCCCCGTCACTTCGGGAGATATCTTGGCCATGTTCAGCAAGCACGCAGAGCCAGCCTGATTGCGCGGCTAGGGGAATGGGACATTTTGCCCCATTCCCTATTGGCCATCGGCATCCTGGGCCGCGAACCAATTAAGCGCATCGCGTACGGTTTCATGCAGCGGGCGCGGCGACCAACCCAGATCGCGGCGGGCTTTGCTGTTATCCATTTCGCGAAAAACCTGAGCCAGATATAGCCCATCGGTGCTGATCATCTGGTCTTTTCTCCCCAGCAATTTCATAATCCGCTCAGTGACCCAGGCGATGGCATAGGCCAGATTGTAGGGCATGATTTTGGGCATAGGCCGGCTGGTATTGGCGACCGCCATAGCAAAAAAGTCACGATTGCTGACGAATTCATGGGCTATAATATAGCGCTCCCCCAGGCGGCCGTGCACCTCGGCCAGCAAGGCGGCATTGGCGACATCACGGATATCCACCGTGGGCTGACTGACATCGATAACTACCGGCTGCTGGCCATTGGCAACAGCCCATAGCGATCCATTGTGCGGGGTCGGCTGATAATCTTGCGGACCATAGGTATTGGCAACACAGAGCGCCACGCCGGGCAGGCCTTGATCGCGACAACACGCCAGAAAACGATTTTCCGCCTCCAGCCGCGCTCGAATATAAGGCGATGCTTTATCCAGCCAGTTGAACGGGGTTGCCTCCGTCACCAGACCATAGGGATTCACGCCCAGCGTTCCCATGGTGCTGGTGAAGATAAATCGCTCTACTCCACAGGTCAGCGCCGCCTGCATCGCGTTGACCAGTCCGTCGACATTGTTACGATAGATCGGGGTAGGGTCCGACAGCCAAAAACGCGGATCGACCACACAGTAAAAAACCGTGCCACAGCCAGCCATGGCTGCGTTTAATGAGGCCGGATCCAGGACGTCGCCATAGACCACTTCCACCCCCAAGCCCGTTAGTGCTTTTTGGCTGCTGCTGCGCCGTAATAGCACCCGAACAGAGCGTCCCTGCGCCACCAAGGCGCGGGTGATATGGCTGCCAACAAAACCACTAGCCCCGGCAACCAGAACGGGCTTTTGGCTATCGCCGTTCATTCGCCTGACGCTGCGGTGAATTCGAGAACTAAGCGCGTCAGTTTGCTTTTGGCAATCATCCACTCACCATCGCGCTTCACATAGCTCTCGCAATAATGACCATAGCCAGTCATGGCGTGCCCCTCGGGCCAAATAAGGCGATCTTGCATCGCCCAAATGCCCACGGCGTTATCACCAGTAATGGTGATTTCTGGGGTGTGGACCTGATGGGCAGTGCGGGCCGTCTCAATATTCTGGCGCACCATGGCAAGGGCTTCGGCGCGCCCGATCACCGGCGGTGGGCCACCCGCTTCAGAGGTGTCGAGCACCGCATCTTCGGTGAACAAGTCCCGCCATGCATCCCATTGCTTGGTATCCAGAAACCGGCAGTAGCGCGCCTTCAATTCCCCAATGGCTTCGCGATCAGACAGAGTTTGACTGGCCATACAGCAGATTCCTTTGCGACAATTAGGGATGGGTTGCCATGGCATCGAAAGCAGCCAGCATGGTCCGCTGCTGGGCCTCGACCTGATGGCGATAGCTGCCATGTGTGATAATATAGGGGGAGCCAGCGTCTAGTTCTGCAAGAAGGTTGCGCACAGCATGATCTGCAGTAGCCACATCGACTTGCGCGCCAAATGCTTCAAACCCCCGGGCGCGAAGATCAGCAGCGGCGGACTCTACCCGCGCCTGATCAATATCAAAAAGGGCAAGCTTCACCTCTTCCGCAGCAAAGCGCTCTGCCATGGCCGCACCCAAACCAGAACCACCGCCGGTGATCGCCACAGCCTTGTCTTTATATCGCTTCATTCTATGCGCCTTGGCTTGCGATAAGGACGGATGGCTTTGCTCTGTTATGGCAACCTATTGCGAACTGCTATAACCGCCATTGATCGGATAGGTCTGCCCGGTGGTCCATTCGGCAGCATCGCTGCACAGCATAATCACCGTACCAACAACATCATCTGGCTGTCCAAACCGGCGGATCTTGTATTGCGAAAGCTGCGCTTTGGTCCGATCGGATGACAGGAACCGCTCCCGATCATCAGGTGCTTGTTCGGGCAGAATGGTCGCTAGAGCCACACAGTTGGCAGTAATGCCAAAGCGCGCGCCATCAGCGGCCAAGCCGCGCATAAAGCCCGCCGCACCAGCTTTTGATGCGCCATAATCCGCAGTGCGCGCTTCGATATTGCGCGCCGCATCGGATGTGATGGTAACAATGCGCCCATAGTTGCGTGCGGCCATACTGGGCAGCACCGCATGGCAGCAATTCATGACGCCATAGAGGTTCACATCGATAAATTTCCTCCAGCGATCGGGGCTGGTTTCCCAAAAGAATTCTGACAAAGATGGCCACGATGTCGAACCGAAATTACCTGCATTATTCACCAGAATATCAATGGGACCAAGGCTGGCGGCGGCCTCGGCAATGCGGGCATGGACCAGATCAAAATCAGCCACATCGGCAACCAGCGGCAGAGCCTTGACGCCCTTGGCCTGCAGATCCGCCGCCACGGCTTCGGCGCGATCGGCGTGAAAATCGTTAACGATTATTGCGCCTGCCCCAAAGTCTGCCAAGGCTTGAGCAATGGCGCGGCCTACGCCTTGGCCTGCCCCGGTGACCAGAGCGACCCGTCCTTTAAGATCAAAAAGGTTTCGATAGTCGCTGTTCATACCAAACAC
>JBEGLE010000153.1:0-3704 GCA_041183725.1 Pseudomonadota bacterium
AACCCAAGGCGGCCGCGCCATCGATACCGATATGCCGGCCGAGACGAAGTTCGATGCCCTGCCGGCACGGCGCAAGGTTGGCCCTTCGGCTTTCCTGACCGTGCAAGAAGGCTGCGACAAGTTCTGCACCTATTGCGTGGTGCCCTATACCCGCGGGGCCGAAATATCGCGCCCCTATGCCGATCTGATCGCCGAAGCCCAGCGATTGGTGGATGCCGGGGCCAAGGAAATCACCCTGTTGGGGCAGAACGTGAATGCCTGGACCGGCAGCGATGCCAAGGGCCGTGCGGTTGGGCTGGATGGCCTGATCCGCGATCTGGCCGCGATCACCGATCTGGCCCGTATCCGCTATACCACCAGCCACCCCAACGATATGACCGAGGCGCTGATCGCCGCCCATGGCGAAATTGATAAGCTGATGCCGTTCCTGCATCTGCCGGTGCAATCGGGCAATGACCGCGTGCTGAAAGCGATGAATCGCAGCCACAGCGTAGAGAGCTATCGCAAGATACTGGAACAGGTGCGCAAGGCCCGTCCCGACATTGCCCTGTCCGGCGATTTCATTGTCGGCTTTCCCGGGGAAACCGAGGCCGAATTTGCCGATACGCTGAGCCTGATTGATGCCGTGGGCTATGCCCAGTGCTTCAGCTTTAAGTACTCCCCGCGCCCCGGCACCCCGGCGGCGACAATGGCTGATCAAATCGCGGCCGCGGTGATGGATGAGCGGCTGCAACGCCTGCAAGCCGCGGTTAACCGCAACCAATATGCCTTTAATCAGGCCTCTGTCGGGCAAAGCTGTGCGGTACTGATCGAACGCAAGGGCAAGCTGCCCGGGCAATGGCTGGGTAAGTCGCCGTGGCTGCAATCGGTGCACTTTACCTGTGATGCCCAGATTGGCGATTTGGTAACGGTCGAACTGCTTGAAGCCGGCGCGAATTCGCTCAGTGGCCGGGTGATTGCCAGCGCGGCAAAATAATCGCGGCGGCCATCCACTTTTCCCCAGCCAGCCGATCACCCGCGCCTTGCCAGCCGCGCCCCAAGCCTTATCGTAATGCGCAGAGGGCCGCGACCCCGTTGCCCCAATCCGAAAGGAGCGCATGGCTCGCAAAACCGCTCGCGTTCACGGCAACGTAACGCATCTCGCGCCCGAACCACCCACACGTGCCCGGGCTGAACTGGATTTTGATGAGCCCGTCGTTCTCGGCGCGCTGTTTGGGCAATTCGATGCCAATTTGGTGCTGATCGAAAACCGGCTGGGGGTCTATATCGCCGCCCGCGGCAATCGCATCCAGATCGAAGGCAGCCCCGATGCTGTGGCCCGCGCCCGCGATGTGTTGAAATCAATGCACCAACGCCTGTTGCAAGGCCATGAAATGGATAGCGGCGCGGTGGAATCGCTGATCGCCATGTCGGCTGAGCCAACATTGGACGGCATCGTCAGCCGCGAACTCGATTCGCCTTCGGTGATGATCCGCACCCGCAAGAAAACCATTGTCCCACGCTCTGCCACCCAAGTGGAATATATGCAGGCCTTGGCCCGCGAAGATGTGATCTTTGCCTTGGGTCCGGCCGGGACCGGCAAGACCTATGTCGCCGTGGCCCAAGCCGTCAGCCAGTTAATGGCCGGTTCGGTCCAGCGGCTGATCCTGTCGCGTCCGGCGGTGGAAGCGGGCGAACGCTTGGGTTTTCTCCCCGGCGACATGAAGGAAAAGGTCGATCCCTATCTGCGCCCGCTTTATGACGCGCTTAATGATTGTATGCCGCCCGAACAGGTGGAACGCCGCATCGCCAGTGGCGAGATTGAAATCGCCCCCATCGCCTTCATGCGCGGCCGCACTTTGGCCGATGCCTTTGTTATTCTGGATGAAGCGCAAAACACCACGCCGGCGCAGATGAAGATGTTCCTCACCCGCTTTGGCCAAAACAGCCGCATGGTGATCTGCGGCGATCCGCGGCAGGTCGATATTCCCGGCGGCGATGCCCATTCCGGCCTCGCCGACGCCGTGCGCCGGGTAGAAGGGATCGAAGGAATCGCCGTGGTCCACTTCAGCGCCGCCGACGTGGTCCGCCACCCGATCGTCGGCCGGATTGTTGAGGCCTATGAGGGCAAGGCGGAATAGGTTGGCGGGGTTGCGCGGCATCCTTCGACGAGCTCAGGATGAGCGGGGTGTTTTCTGGTCCAACAGCAAACGCCGCCCATCCTGAGCTTGTCGAAGGATGGTGTACCAAGGTTTGCTCTCATCCCTCTATACCGCTAGCCCCGCACTATGGATCTCGACATTTCTATCGAAGCCCCTTGGCCCGGCGCCACCGATTGGGCTGACTGGGCTGAACAGGCCGCCGCGGCTGCTGCCTGCGCTGCGCCGGAATTGGGCAATAACCGCCTGTCTGCCAGCCTGCTGTTCACCAGCGATGCCGAAGTCCATAGCCTAAACCGCGACTGGCGGGGCAAGGACAAGCCGACCAATGTCCTGTCCTTTCCCATGCTGGAACGTGATGATCTGCTGACCCTGTCCCCCGCTGGCCCGCCGGAAATGCTGGGCGATATTGCGCTGGCTTATGAAACCTGCGCCCGCGAAGCCACTGAGAAGGGCATCAGCTTAGACCATCACGCCGCGCACCTTATCATCCACGGCCTGCTGCATCTGGCGGGGTTGGACCATGAAATATCCCCCCAAGATGCCGCCGCGATGGAAAAATTAGAGATAATGGCTCTTGCCAGTATGGGTATCGCCGACCCATATGGCGATTGAACTATTTGCAACCAGAACGTTACAAACGCGTACTTTAAAAGGGATACCCCAGTTCCATGGCCGAGAACGGACCAGGAGAATCGGACAGTAGACGCTCGCTCGCGGCCATGTTGCGCTCGCTGTTGGGGCTTGGCCACGACCAAAGCCTGCGCGCTCAGCTGGAAGAAGCCATCGACGAGCACGAGGATGACAACCATCGCGGCCCAGCGGGTGATCTTTCGCCCATAGAGCGGCAGATGCTCCGCAACCTGCTGCATTTCAGTGAACATGATGCCGATGATGTCGCCATTCCCCGCCGTGAAATTATCGCGGTCCCGGCCAGCCTGACTTGGGATGAACTGGTCGGCGTCTTTGCCCAGCATGGCCACAGCCGTATGCCGGTGCATGGCGAAAGCCTTGATGAGATCAAGGGCATGATTCACATCAAGGATGTGTTTTCCTATCTCGCCAGCGGCAAGACTCCGCCCAAGGACTGGAACAGCCTGATGCGTCAGCCACTGTTCGTGCCGCAATCGCGCGGGGCGCTGGACGTGCTCGCCGATATGCGCGCCAGCCGCGTCCATCTGGCGGTGGTGTTTAATGAATATTCGGGCACCGAAGGCATTGTGACGATTGAGGATCTGGTTGAGGAAATCGTCGGCGAAATCGAGGATGAGCACGATGATGCCCCCACCGATCTGCTGGTCTGCTTGGCCGATGGCCTGTGGGAAGCCGATGCCGGGGCCGAACTGGATGACGTGGCCCAGCGCATTGATGCCCGGCTTAGCGAAGTGGAAGAAGACGTTGATACCCTGGGCGGGCTGGCCTTTGTTCTGGCCGGGCAAGTGCCACCGGTTGGCACTATTCTGGAACACGCCAGCGGCTGGCAATTGGAAGTGACCGCGGGCGATGAACGCCATGTCACCCGCCTGCGGCTTCACCCGCCGCAATCCGAAAAAGGCACACCAGAAT
>JBEGLE010000154.1:0-2867 GCA_041183725.1 Pseudomonadota bacterium
GCCTTTGGCTTTTATGATCACCTGCTGGCCTTTAACCGTCACATGGCCGAAACCGGTTTTGTCCGCCCCGCCCATGCTGGTATTCTTTTGGCAGAAGCCGATTTGGCTCTTTTGCTGGATCGCATGCAGGCCCATGTGCCGCACACGCCCATCTTCGCGATGATGGCCAGCGATCTGTAACTTTCAGTTGCTGGGCACTGGCCGACTTATCCTAAACTGGACGCGGTGATCCAGGGGCGTTGCGCCGCTGAAACAGGCGGCCATTCTCGCTGTGAAGCACCAGCAGCAAAGCGATGATCCCCGCACTCAGGAATGCCATGGCCAGCGGCCGAGGACTTTGATCATAGGCTTGGCCAACTGCCGCGCCGACGATCGAAGCCAGCACCAGTCGGGTGAACGACTGCAACGAACTTGCCGCTCCGGCAATGCGGGCAAAAGGCTGCATGGCGATCGCGCCAAAATTGGCCCCGATAAAGCCGGATAGCATCATATTGGCTGTTAGCAGGGGGGCAAAGGTCCACAGCGATTCAAACCGGCTGTGCGCCAGCCAGACCTGCAGCGACGATATGACAAGATAGACCAGCAAGGCCGTGTGCGACACGCGCCGTGCCCCAAAGCGTTCAACAATCCGCGAATTGGTCAGATTGGCCAAAGCCATCGACAGCGCCATGGCCCCGAAGAACAGCGGAAAGGCTTTGCCCGCGCCAAAGTGTTCGGCCAGCAACTGCTGGCTGGATTGGATATAACCCCAGGTCACCCCCATGATGAGGCCCATGGCCAGGACATAGCCAATCGAGGCCCGATTCTTAAGAGTTTGGCCCATATTGATGGCAATCGTGAGCGGGTGGATGGCTTGACGATGCTCAGGATCAAGCGTTTCCGGCAACCGCAGGGTAACCCATAGCGCCAGGGCCAAGCCTTGCAGTGCCATCAGGCCAAAGATCCACCGCCAGCCCGCAAACAGCAGAATGGCTTGGCCCATGCTGGGGGCCAACATTGGGACGACCAAAAAAATCATCCCGATGGTCGATTGCATCCGAGCCATGCGATCGCCCTCAAAGCGATCGCGGATAATGGCGCTGGGCACCACCGAAAGTCCGGCGCTGAGCAGGCCTTGGATTAGACGAATGACCACCAGAACGGTAAAATTGGTGACCAAGGCGCAGGCAAGGGTCAGGGCAACATAGCCGCCAATGCAGCTGAGCAGCACCGGCTTGCGGCCAAAACGATCGGCCAGCGATCCCGGCACCAGCGATCCCAGCCCCAGACCCAGCATGAACATGCCTATCACCAATTGGCGGCGATTGGGGTCTGCCACGCCCAGGTCGTGGGCAATAGCCCCCAGACCCGGCAGCATGGAATCAATAGCCAGAGCGTGCAGCGCCTGAACCAGCGCCAACATGATCATCAGCTCGCGCTCACCAATCGGCAGGCCGCTGTGTGATAGACGAGGAAGGGCTGGGGAAGATTGCATGGTCCCTCCTTTGGACTCAGGCTAATCAATATGCCAGCCCTGCAAACGAATTCACGTTGATCGGGTGTTTGCAGCGGGGTGTTAAGGCCGTCGCAACCGCAGCGTCGGGCTGATATAAGGCGCTATGGACCCCCGCGACTCTGATGATGGCTTTGAGCCGATGGGCCTGCGCAAGATTATCCATGTCGATATGGATGCCTTCTATGCCAGCGTCGAACAGCGCGATGATCCCAGTCTGAAGGGCCGACCCGTGGCGGTGGGCGGCGCTTCTGATCGCGGGGTGGTGGCAGCGGCCAGTTATGAAGCGCGGGTGTTTGGTGTCCGCTCGGCCATGGCTTCGGTTCAGGCTATGCGGCTCTGTCCCAAGCTGGTTTTTGTCCGCCCCCGCTTTGCCGCGTACCGCGCGGTGTCGCAGCAGATACGGGCGATCTTTCACGATTACACGCCCGTGGTTGAACCGCTGTCACTGGATGAGGCCTATCTGGATGTGACCGAGGATTTGAAAGGGATCGGCTCTGCCACCCGGATCGCCGGTTTAATTCGCGTGCGGATTAAGGCGGAAACCGGGCTGACCGCCAGCGCCGGGGTTTCGTACAACAAATTTCTCGCCAAAATTGCCAGTGATCAGAACAAGCCTGATGGCCTGTGTTTGATCCGCCCGGGGGAAGGGGCGCAGTTTGTCGCCGGTCTGCCGGTGCGGCGTTTTCACGGGATTGGCCCGAAAAGCGCCGAGAAGATGGCGGCCTTGGGCATTCACACCGGCGCCGATCTGGCCGCACAAGACATCCTGTTTTTGCGCCAGCATTTCGGCAACCAGGCCGAATATCTCTATCAGGCGGCGCGCGGTATTGATCTGCGGCGGGTCAGCGCCGATCGTCCGCGCAAATCGGTGGGGGCGGAACGGACCTTTGAACGCGATATATCCTCTGGCCCCCTGCTGCATGAAACGCTGGATACTATCGCCGCAATTGCCTGGGGGGATATTGAGCGGCTGGGGGCCAAGGGCCGCACGGTAACGCTCAAACTGCGGCTGAGCGATTTCACCGGCAAGACCCGTGCCCGCAGCTTGGCCGATTGGGTGGCTGACCGGGCAGAATTTGTGGCGCTGGGCCATGCCCTGCTGGCCGAATTGCTGCCCTTGCCCCTGCCGGTCCGCTTGATGGGGTTAACCCTGTCTTCGCTGGACGGGGAAAAGCCTGATGCCGCAGAACCGATCAAGGACGCCCAGCTTTCATTGCTGTAAGCTTAAACGAAGCAGGTTACCGGCGGCCGCTGGGCATGCAGCAGGCGGGCGATGGGCAAGTCATTGGCCCCCAGCATGGCGGCTTCAAACATCGCGCGTTTGTCCCCCCCACGGAGCACGAAGAGCATGGCATCGCTGTTGCACAGCGCA
>JBEGLE010000155.1:0-4526 GCA_041183725.1 Pseudomonadota bacterium
GCCAAGGCGGCAATTGCCATAGCGCGCTGCGGCGTAAGGCGGGCAGACGGGCTATCTGTCAGGCGGTACTCGGTTGCCATGCTGCCACCGCGCAGCGCCGCAACAGAGCCCAGGGCCATCCGCGCGACCGAGGCCAAGGGGGCGCAATAATAGTCTGCCGTCCATTCAATCAACCGGCGCAAAGGCGCGGGCAGGGGCGGGCTGGGTAGCACTTCTGCTATGGGCCGCAGTCTGGCCTCTGGCACTTCGCCGGTTTGCAGCCGATCCGGTTCCCAGACAATCCCGATCACTTGGCGCGGCCCCAGCGGGGCCATGACAACACTGCCCAATTCCACCGCCATACCCGCGGGTACGCGGTAATCGAGCACGCCCAAGGCGGCGTTGAACACAAGGAGTCGGACGCGGTGCATGACGACCATCTATATGGGGTGGCGCGCTGGCGCGAGGCGGCTATAGGCTGAACCCACAGACTCGTAGCTGCGGATGGTTCTCATGAAGTTTTTTGCCGACACTGCCGAAATCGCCGAAATCAAGGATCTGGCTGCGACGGGCCTGCTTGATGGGGTGACCACTAACCCGTCGCTGATCATGAAGTCTGGCAGGGATTTCATGGAAGTAACCCGCGAAATTTGTGGCCTGACCGATGGTCCGGTTAGCGCCGAAGTGGTTGCGCTGGATCACGAAGGCATGATGCGCGAGGCTGAAATTCTGCGCAAGATTGCCGACAATGTCTGCATCAAGGTGCCGCTGACCATTGATGGCCTGAAAACCTGCAAAGCGCTGACCAGCGATGGCACGATGGTCAATGTCACGCTGTGCTTCTCGGCCAATCAGGCGCTGCTTGCGGCCAAGGCTGGGGCGACTTTCGTTTCGCCTTTCGTCGGCCGCCATGATGACAATGGCTTTGATGGCATGGACCTGATCCGCGACATCCGCCTGATTTACGATAATTATGCCTTTGCCACCCAGATCTTGGTCGCTTCCGTGCGCCACGGGGTGCACGTGCTGGAATCGGCCCGGATCGGCGCCGATGTGATGACCGCACCGCCTGCGGTGATCAAGGGTCTGTTCAAGCATGTTCTGACTGAAAAGGGCATCGAAGGTTTCCTGGCCGATTGGGCCAAGACCGGGCAATCAATCTAAGCGTTACGCGACATCCCTTGACGGGCTCGGGATGAGCGGATCTTGTGCTGATGCCTAATTTCCGCCCAAACCAAACCCGCTCATCCTGAGCTTGTCGAAGGATGCCCTGCAACCCTAATCCCGTGAGCTGATGGCAGACGAATCCCCCCTTGATCGGTTCAAAACCATTCTGACCGGCGCCAGCCGCGCTATTGCGCGCGAGCCGGAACTGGAGGTGGCGTGGACGGCTGACAGCCCCATGATGGCCGGCAAGACTATGCGCGTGCCGATGCCCGGCCGCGCTTTGCCGCGGGATAAAGTGGCTGAAGTACGAGGGTTCGCGGATAGCTTTGCCCTGAAGCAACGCTTTCACGATGAAGCGCTTCACGCTCGCTCCATGCCGCAGGAACCGGTGGCCCGTGCCTGTTTTGATGCGGTTGAACAGGTGCGGTTTGAAGCATTGGGGGCGCAGGCCTATCCCGGTATGCGGGAAAATCTGACGGCCGCCACCCAGGTGCGGATAGCCGGTGATCCCATCACTCGGGCAGAGACTGCGGGCGAAGTCCCGGTGCAAACCGCGCTGGCCCTGTTGCTGCGTGAACATCTGACCGGCCAAGCGGTGCCAGAGGCAGCACGCGCTGGGGTTGATCTGCTGCGCCCTTGGATCAGCCAGGGCGCGCGCGGTGATTTCGATGCTCTGGCCACTTCGCTTGCGGATCAGCGCGCTTTTCAAGACTTGGCGCTGAATATGCTTATGCATCTTGAACTGACCCGCAGCGATCAGATGGATGCCAACGAACCTGATCCGGAAAATCAGGACGGCGAGCAAGAGACCGAGGAAGACGAACAGGGCGAAGAAGCGGGGCAAGAGCAAGAGCAACAGGAGGTTGCCGCCCAGCCATCCGAAGGGGACGAAGAAGCCGATAACGATGCCGAGCGCGAATCGGGCGATGAACCCGAAGAGGCTGATGAAGGGGATGATGGCGATGAGGGCATGCTGCCTGTGCGGCCCAATCGGCAGTGGAGCGATGATCCTTCGAACTTTGACTATAAGATTTGGTCGACCACATTCGATGAAGTGATCAGCGCATCGGAACTGTGCGATGAGGAAGAGCTGACCAGGCTGCGCGCCTATTTGGACGCCCAGCTCAAGGGCTTGCAAAGCATTGTTACCAAGCTGGCAAACCGCTTGCAGCGCCGCTTGATGGCGCAGCAAAACCGGTCATGGGATTTTGATCAGGAAGAAGGCCTGCTTGATGCCGCGCGACTGGCACGGGTGGTTATCTCGCCGGGGTCATCGCTGTCATACAAGGTTGAGCGGGACGTTCAGTTCAAAGATACTATCGTTACGCTGCTGATCGACAATTCCGGTTCCATGCGTGGACGGCCGATTTCTATTGCCGCTATCAGCGCCGATGTGATGGCGCGGACCTTGGAGCGTTGCGGGGTGAAGACCGAAATTCTCGGCTTCACCACCCGGGCATGGAAGGGCGGGCAGAGCCGTGAAACGTGGCTTGCGGGCGGTAAACCAGCCCAGCCAGGGCGGCTGAACGATCTGCGGCATATCGTTTATAAAAAAGCGGATGCGCCTTGGCGTCACGCCCGCAAGAACTTGGGCCTGATGATGCGCGAAGGCCTGCTGAAGGAAAATATCGATGGCGAGGCCTTGCTTTGGGCCCACAGCCGTTTGCTCGCCCGGCCAGAAGATCGCCGCATATTGATGGTTATTTCCGATGGCGCACCGGTTGATGATTCCACCCTCAGCGTTAATAGCGCAGGCTATTTGGAACAGCACCTGCGCAAGGTGATTGATTGGATCGAAAAGCAATCGCCGGTGCAGTTGGTTGCTATCGGCATTGGCCACGATGTAACCCGCTATTACCGGCGCGCTGTGACCATTATGGATGTAGAACAATTGGGCGGCACGATGATTGAACAACTCGCTGGATTGTTTGAAGACGATTGAGACAAAGGTACTGTATATGAAGGTTACCGAAGCTGTTTTGACCCGCCGTTCTGTTCGTCGTTTTCAGGATCGGCCCGTGCCTTTGGAAACGCTGCAGCGCGTGATGGAAGCCGCGCGCTGGGCCCCGTCTGGCTGTAATTTCCAGCCGTGGCAGGCAAGCATCCTTAGCGGGGAGCCGCTGCGCGAACTGCAGGAACTGATGCTGGCCAGCGAACCGCAAGATCCGCCCGAATACAATTGGAGCGCGCCAGAGGCGATCCCCGAATGCCTGGCAAGCCTGCGTCAGGTGGGCGCGAGCATGTACAGTGCGATGAACATTGGCCGCGAAGATCAGGATATGCGGGCTGAATTCGCCCGCAATAATGTAGTGTCTTTCGGCGCCCCGGCTGTGCTGTTTTGCTATATGCCGCGCTTGATGGAGGCGCCGCAATGGTCGGATGTTGGTATGTGGCTGCAAACGATCATGCTGTTGCTGCGCGAAGAGGGGCTTGATAGCTGCCCGCAGGAATTTATGGCAATGTATGCCCGCCTGATCAAAAATTACCTGAATGTCTCGGATGAAAGCCACATCTTCTTCTGCGGCTTGGCGATCGGCTATCGTGACGCCGAAGCACCGGTCAATCAATTCGCGCGTCAGCGTTTTGAACTGGATCAGAATGTCCGCTTTATGGGCTTCTAAGTGAAGGTGGAATGCTTGGCATAATACTTCCGTATTATAGCATTACAAACGTGAAGACCCTATTCTCATAGCAATGCCGCTAATTTGGCTGCTTATGGGTATAGAGGTCTGGCGTGGTGCGGCATTTAGGGTGGTTTTCTGGCGGCATATTGCTTGCTCTATCGGCTCCTGCATCGGCTGAGAATGCGCTGACTTCTCAGCCGACTGTTGTTGCGGAGCCCGCCTGCTCATCTTGCATTCCAGCGCTTATGCCAGTCACAATTGCTATCGATGCAGAGCTTGGGAGCAAGCTGAGCAAAACCGGCGATCGCTTCCCGCTGCATCTGGCTGAACCCATCATTCTTAATGGCCGCGAAGTGATAGCGGCTGGAACCAGCGGCTATGGCGAAGTGGTCCATGCCAAAAAAGCGGGGGGCAGCGGTTCTCCGGGAGAACTGGTGCTGGCCGCGCGTGTGCTGAGTTTGGGTACGCGTGCGCTGAAATTGCGTTCGATGCGCATCGCGCTTGCGGGGCAGGATGCGATTCACACGGTTGATGCGGTCAATGCCGCTTCGGCCGCCAGCCCATTGCCGATTGGCTTGATCGGTTTTGCCATCACGGGGCGAAATATCGCCATTCCCAAGGGAACGCTTGCCTCCGCCAAACTGGCGGAAGCCTTTGCAATGGATGCGGCGGATAGCGCCACCCCTACAGTGAAAAGCCTGCGGTAAAAATGGAATCCGCGGTCGAGCCTTCCCGGCCAGCCGCAGAAAATACGAC
>JBEGLE010000156.1:0-5940 GCA_041183725.1 Pseudomonadota bacterium
AAACACCACCAAGGGCACGGCAATACGCAGGGCATCCATCGGCAGCGCCAAAATTTCCCCGCCTTTCAGGCTGAACATCGCAACGATGGTGAACAGCAAGGCCACCAAGGTAATCGGGCTGATTGCAGGCAAGAACCGGCCTTCGTACCATTCTACTCCGCGCGCGCTGATCAGGCTGCGGCGCACCAGATAGCCAGCCAGAAACGGCACGCCCAAATAGGTCAGAACCGCCTTGGCAATAGTGGCAAAGTTGATGTCCACCACATGCGATTCCATCCCGAAAACTGGTGGCAGAACGGTGAGAAAGAACCACGCATAGGGCACATAGAAAAAGATTTGGAACAGCGAATTGAACGCTACCAAGCCGGTAACATATTCCGCACTGCCCTTCGCTAACTGGTTCCACACCAGCACCATGGCGATACAGGGCGCGATGCCGATCAGAATCAAACCGGTTAGGTATTCGGGCCGGTCAGACAGCAGCAAGCTGGCAAGCGCAAACATGAAGGCGGGGGCCACAATCCAGCACAACACGAATGACAGCGCCAAAACTTTACCATCGCGAAACACTTGGCCCAGTGCTTCGTAACGCACCTTGGCCAGTGGCGGGAACATCATCAGAATGAGGCCAAGCGCAATGGGAATGCTCGTCGAGCCTACCGACATTGCATCCAGCGTCTTGGGCACTTGCGGCACCAATGATCCCAGCGCGATGCCCAGCGCCATAGCGGCGAAAATCCACACGGTCAGATAGCGATCAAGGAAGCCAAGGCGCTTCGCCGCTCCCACTTCCAAGGCTTGGGGCTGTGTCATGCTGCACCTTCCATTTGTCCGATACGGGCCAATTCACCCGCCAAGTCTTTGCGATCCATGGTTTCAAACGGCAACGCCAACAAGGCGGCCACGCGCAGATCGAGCCAGCGCCACGTTTGCGCAAACGCGGCATCCACTTCGGCATCAGGGCCTGCAACATCAGCCGGATCAGGCACCCCCCAATGGGCTTTAAGTGGCGCACCCATAAATACCGGACAAACCTCACCTGCCGCGTTGCCGCAAACGGTGATCGCCAAATCAATCGGCGCGGCATCAGGGCCGGTGAATTCATTCCAGCTTTTTGAACGAAATGGCGCCGTATCAATGCCCTGACGGGCCAATAGCCGCAGCGCACCGGGATGGGGCACCCCTTTGGGCTTACTGCCTGCGCTGTGAGCGACAAGCCTGCCTGCACCGCGCAAATTGAGCAAAGCCTCGCCCAAAATCGAACGCGCGGAATTGCCGGTGCACAACACCAAAATACTGAATGGGCGAATTGTCATGCGGCATCCTTTGCTGCTGGGGCGCACGTTTCACCCGAGCCGCAATCAGCCCCGCCACAGCAATTTTCGGTCAGATAGGCCATCAAGCCGTTCATAGCCGCATAGTCTGCGGCATAGATGATCGAGCGGCTCTGGCGGCGCTGGCTGACCAGCCCCGCATGGGCAAGCTGCGCCAAGTGAAAGCTCATCGAAGAAGCGGGAACGCCCAGCCTCTCAGCCAAGGCACCGGCCGGCATACCCTCTGGCCCAGCCTGCACCAACAAGCGGTACGCCGCCAGCCGATGCTCCTGCGCCAAAGCGCCCAATGCGCGAATGGTAAGGCCCGAGTCCACCGCAATCTCCCACTATTCGATAAGTATCGAAATATAGAAATGCGAGTGCCAGTCAAGCCCTGCCCGGACGACCTCTGATCAGTGTAAGCGGTCGTTCCCGCCGGTGCGTTAGTCGCCCAAGGCCTCAGCGATCAGCTTACGGGTGTTATCCACCCCATAAAGCGCGATGAAGCTGCCCATGCGCGGCCCTTGGCTTGATCCCAGCAGCGTTTCGTAAAGCGCCTTGAACCAGTCACGCAGGGCTTCAAACCCGTAATGCGGGTCTTTGCCGATCTCATAGACCATGTTCTGGATGTCTTCAGCCGTGGCACTGTTTCCGGCATTGCCAAGCGCCGCGTCAAGCGCGGCAAGCGCCAGAGCTTCATTCGCCTCTGGCTTGCGGCGTTGCAGGGTTGGGGCCACGAAATCGCGGTTATAGGCCAAGGCCTTATCCACCAGACCATCCAACGCCGGGTGCGCCTCTGGCCGGGCATCGGCAACGTAATTGCCAAGGTATGACCACACCTGATCACGCGTGGCATTGGCCCCCAGCACACCAACAAGGTTCAGCAACAAGCCATAGGTTACCGGCAGGCTTTCGCCCTCACCGCCCTGATAACTGGTGGTGCGCAGCAAGTGCCACACGGGGTTGCCAAGCTGTTGTTCAATTGGCTGGCTGGGCATCTTTTCACGGAACTGCCAATATTCATCGACAGCGCGAGGGATGATACCAACGTGCAGCGACTTGGCGCTTTTCGGTTCGCGGAACAGGTAAAAACCAAGGCTTTCTTCGCTGCCATAGGTCAGCCACTGTTCAATCGTCAGGCCATTGCCCTTGGACTTGGAGATTTTCTCCCCGTTCTCATCCAGAAACAGCTCGTAAATCAGGCCTTCAGGACGGCGGCCACCCAGCACTTGGGCAATCCGCCCCGATTGGGTGAGGCTGTCGGTAAGGTCCTTGCCGCACATTTCATAGTCCACACCCAAGGCAACCCAGCGCATGGCCCAGTCCACCTTCCATTGTAGCTTGGCGTGGCCACCAAAGATGCAATGCTCGATCATCTCGCCATGATCTTCAAAGCGGACGATGCCCGCTTCGGCATCAATCACTTCGATCGGCACTTGCAGCACTTGTTGGGTCTTGGGTGAAATGGGCAGAACTGGGGAATAGGTCTTGCGCCGCTCCTCGCGCAGGGTGGGCAGCATGATGTCCATGATCGCCTGATAATTGCGCAGCACGCCCCGCAAAGCATCGTCAAACCCGCCGGAATTATAGCGATCCGAGGCCGAGACGAATTCGTAATCAAAGCCGAACTGATCCAGAAATTCGCGCAGCATCGCATTGTTATGATGCGCGAAGCTTTCATAGCGATTGAACGGATCGGGAATACGGCTGAGCGGATGGCCGATATAGGCCGCCAGCAAGCCTTGATTGGGCACGTTATCTGGCACCTTGCGCAAGCCGTCCATATCATCCGAAAAAGCCACCAGGCGGGTTTTCGCGCCGGTTAGGGCTTCATAGGCGCGGCGGACCAGCGTGGTGCGCAGTACTTCTTGAAAGGTGCCGATGTGCGGCAAACCCGATGGGCCATAACCGGTTTCAAACAGCACGGGCGAACCATCGGGTTTACCCTGCGGAAACCGCTTCACCAGCTTGCGGGCTTCCTCGAAAGGCCAGGCCTTGGATACTTGGGCGGCGGAGAGAATGTCGGCTTCGGTCATAGCATCGGCCTTTCGCGGAGATCAGTCGCTTGTGCAAGTGCCACTTGTGCATGCCCATGCTGGCTGGCTTGCCCCGCGTTCGATTTTCGTTCTAAGCCGTGATCATGTCTGCCCTGCCCCTTCCCGCGATCCACGCCAGCCATTCGGGCTGCTGGCGGCGCGATGGTGCGGGGGCAACCCGGGCCATGGCCAAGGGCGAAGCGATCATGGCGGCAGCCGATACCCCGCTGCTACTGTTGAATGCGCCGCTTATCGCCAGCCGCTTGGGCTATCCCGATCTGGCCGGGCTTGATCTGCTTGAACTATATGCCTTTATCCATCCTGCACGGTTTGTTGTACCAACCCCTAAGGGGCTGGCCCATGCCCTGAACCTGCCCGAACCGACAGACGATGCTGAGGTACCTATACTGTTGCAGGACGCGGCCGGCGCCTTGCTGGCGATCTGCGGACAAGACAACTGGGCTGAGCGCGAAGGGGCGTGGAGCGCGCTGGAAGCCCTTACCCGGCTGCGTTGGCCTTGGGCGCCGCTGCTCAGCGCCCGCATTGCCAAGCCCGAACGCGCCGAACGCTGGCTCTTCTCCCGCCTGCCCGAATGGGAAGAAACGCCCGAACGCCCGCAACCCGCGCAGGTGACCCTGCCCGCAGAAGACATTGCCGCGCGTCTGGCGTTGCTAACCGGCAGCACAGCCGAACAACGCCCCGGCCAGCGCGCCTATGCGGCAGAGGCTGGCCATGTCTTTGCCCCGCGTAGCCGTGAAGGCCGGCCCCATGTTCTGCTGGCTCAGGCAGGGACCGGAATTGGCAAGACGCTCGGCTATCTTGCCCCGGCCTCGCTCTGGGCCGATCGTTCTGGCGGCACGGTCTGGGTTTCAACCTATACCAAGGCCTTGCAGCGCCAATTACGCCGAGAAAGCCGCCGCGCTTGGCCTGCGGCTAGGGCCGATGGCAGTCAACCCGTGGTGGTGCGCAAAGGACGAGAGAACTATCTCTGCCTGCTCAACTTAGAGGATGCCCTGCAAGGCGGCTTTGCCGGACGCGCTGGGATTATGGCGCAATTGGTGGCGCGCTGGGCTTCCTATTCACAAGACGGCGATATGATCGGCGGCGATCTGCCCGGTTGGCTCGGCACCCTGTTCCGCCAACGGGGTGTGGCGGCGCTGACGGATCGGCGCGGCGAATGTGTCTATGCCGGCTGCCCGCATTACCGCAAATGCTTCATCGAACGGGCCTCGCGGGCATCGGCCCAAGCTGATTTGGTCATCGCCAATCATGCCTTGGTTATGGTGAATGCGGCGCGATCGGGGCACGGCGCGGGCCGCGATCCCGCCCAGCGCCCAACCCGACTGGTCTTTGACGAAGGCCATCACGTGTTTGAAGCGGCCGATTCCACCTTTGCCGCCGCGCTTACCGGAACCGAATTGATCGAACTGCGCCGCTGGGTCATCGGCCCTGAACGCGGATCGAAAGGCAGGCGCAGAGGCCTTGCAGCGCGGTTGGCCGATGTCGGCAGCTATGATGAGGCTGGCGGCAAAGCCATAGCCGCCGCGCGCCATGCCGCAGAGGCCCTGCCTAGCGATGGCTGGCTGCAACGACTGGGCGAAGGCGCGCCGTCTGGTCCGCTCGAAGATCTCCTCGCCGCAGTCCGCGCTCTTACCTATGCCCGCGATGAAAGTGGCGGGCAGGAGGCTGGCTATGGCCTTGAAACCGAAGCGGCGCAGCTTGATGGCCCCATCATTGAACGTGCCGGCGCGGCGCAAACCGCTTTGGCCGAACTGCGCGCCCCGCTGATCCGGCTCGGTCTGCGGCTAGAGGCTATTTTGGCGGAACCACCCGATTGGTTGGATGGCACGGGCCGTGCCCGGATTGAAGGGGCACGGCAATCGCTGGGGTGGCGTGTCGATATGATCGCTGCTTGGGAATCGCTGCTCAATCGACTGGGCGGCCCGGTCGATCCGGAATTTGTCGATTGGCTGGCGGTAGATCGCTCTGATGCCCGCGAATTCGATATAGGACTTCACCGCCATTATCTCGATCCCATGAAGCCCTTTGCCGCCACAGTGCTCGAGCCAGCGCACGGGGTAATGCTAACCTCGGCAACCCTGCGCGATGGTGATGATTGGCAAGCCGCCGTCGTGCGTAGTGGCGCCGGACATCTTGATGTCGCCCCCCGCCTCTCGCTGGCTGAAAGCCCGTTTAACTATGCCCAGCAGGCCGAAGTCATCATCATTACCGATGTAGCCAAAGGCGACATTTCCGCGCTGTCGGGTGCCTATGCCCGCTTGATCGAAGCGTCGGGTGGCGGGGCCTTGGGTCTGTTCACCGCAATCCGGCGGATGCGCGCCGTGCATGGCCGAATTGCCGATAGATTGGCGCGTGGCGGACTCCCGATCTATGCCCAGCATGTTGATCCGATTGATACCGGCACCTTGGTAGACATTTTCCGCGATGATCCGCGCGCCAGCCTGCTTGGCACTGATGCTCTGCGTGATGGCGTGGATGTACCCGGGCACAGTTTGCGTTTGGTCGTCATGGAGCAAGTCCCTTGGCCCAAGCCATCAATCCTGCACCGCGCCCGCCGCGCTGCGAATGGG
>JBEGLE010000157.1:0-2897 GCA_041183725.1 Pseudomonadota bacterium
GGGCCGCGTCTATCGTTCTGACAGCGATGCCACCCACACGCCGATGTTCCATCAGGTCGAAGGCCTGGTGATCGACAAGGGGATTCATCTTGGCCATCTGAAATGGACCTTGGAAACCTTCCTCAAGGCATTTTTTGAGCGCGAGGACATCGTCCTGCGCCTGCGCCCTAGCTATTTCCCTTTCACCGAGCCTTCGGTTGAGGTTGATGTTGGCTTCAAGATCGAAAGCACCGCCGATGGCAAGGGCCGCCGTGTGCTGGGCGGCAATGGCGATGATGCCGGGCATGGCTGGATGGAACTGCTGGGTTCGGGCATGGTCAACCGCAAGGTGATCAGCTTTGGCGGACTTGATCCGGATGAATGGCAAGGCTTTGCCTTTGGTATCGGTGTCGATCGGCTGGCCATGCTGAAATACGGCATGGACGATCTGCGCGCTTTCTTCGATGGCGATCAGCGCTGGCTGGCCCACTATGGTTTCAACGCGCTTGACGTTCCGACCCTGTCGGGCGGCGTCGGCACTCCGGCTTAAGGGAGAACGATCCATGAAATTCTCCCTGTCCTGGCTTAAAAGCTATCTCGACACCACCGCTTCGGTTGAAGCGATATCTGCCAAGCTCAACGCCATTGGCCTTGAAGTAGAAGGCATTGAAGACCCAGCCGCCAAACTGGCCGGTTTCCGTATCGCCAAAGTGCTAACCGCGGCGCGCCATCCTGATGCCGATAAGCTGCAAGTGCTGACCGTCGATACCGGCGATGGCGCACCCCTGCAGGTCGTGTGCGGCGCGCCCAATGCCCGCGCCGGATTGGTCGGCGTGCTGGGCCTGCCCGGCGCCACCGTGCCTGCCAACGGCATGATGTGTTCCACCCGCGAGCTGGAACTGGGCGAAGACCACGACGGCATTATCGAATTGCCCGATGATGCCCCCATCGGCACGCCCTTTGCCGCCTACCACGGCGCCGATCCGGTGTTTGATGTGGCGATCACCCCCAATCGCCCCGATTGCATGGGCGTTTACGGTATCGCCCGCGATTTGGCCGCCGCCGGGCTTGGCACTCTCATTCCGGTCGCGGTTGAAGCGGTTGCAGGCACCTTCCCGTGCCCCGTTGAGATCCGCACCGACGATCCAGAAGGCTGCCCCGCCTTTTATGGCCGGGTGATCCGCGGCGTGACCAACCGGCAAAGCCCCAAGTGGCTGCAAGACCAGTTGCAAAGCGCGGGACAGCGGCCGATTTCAGCCTTGGTCGATATTACCAATTATCTCATGCTGGGCCATGGCCGCCCGGCCCATGCCTATGATCTGGCCAAGCTGACAGGCGCAGTCGTGGCCCGGCGCGCGCGAGACGGCGAGACCTGCTTGGCGCTGAACGGCAAAGAATACCCGCTCGATAGCCAAATGACCGTAATCGCTGATGACAGCGGCGTGCATGACATTGCCGGCATCATGGGCGGCGAACATTCGGGCTGTTCCGAGACAACTACCGATGTCCTGCTGGAAATCGCCTATTTCGATCCCCAGCGCATTGCCGCCACGGGGCGCAAGCTGAACCTGACCTCTGATGCCCGCGCGCGGTTTGAGCGCGGGGTTGATCCGCAGTTTCTGGATACGGGTCTGGACTCTCTGACCGCGCTGATCATCGCCATCTGCGGCGGTGAAGCCTCACAGATTGTCCGCGCTGGTTCGCCGCCAACGCAGCCCAAAGTGGTGGCCTATGATCCGGCGCTGTCGGCCCGCCTGGGCGGGGTTGCCATTCCCGAAGCCGAGCAAAAGCGCATTCTTACCGCGCTGGGCTTTGTCGTGGCGGCCGATTGGACAATCACCGTTCCCGGCTGGCGGCCTGATATTGCTGGCGCGGCCGATATTGTCGAAGAAGTGGTTCGCATCCACGGCATTGATAATGTCACCAGCGTGGCCCTGCCCCGCGCCGATGGCGTTGCCCGCCCCACCGCCACCCCGGCACAAAAGCTGGAGCGCCGCCTGCGCCGCGCCGCGGCTGCGCGCGGTTTGAACGAAGCCGTGACATGGTCATTCCTGCCCACTTCTGAGGCAGCGCATTTTGCCGCGGGCGATCTGTGGGTTCTGGCCAATCCAATCAGCGAAGACATGAAGGCCATGCGCCCTTCCCTGCTGCCGGGTCTTCTATCAGCCGCGCGTCGCAATCTGGATCGCGGGGCCGCAGGTCTGAGCCTGTTCGAGATCGGTCGCCGCTATCTGCGCGGCGCAGATGGCGCGAGCGATGAACGCCTGAGCCTGAGCGCGGTTCTGGTGGGAGAAAAGACCCCGCGCGGCTGGGCGAGCGGCAAAGCCGCCGTATTTGATGCCTTTGATGCCAAGGCAGAGGCCTTAGCCCTGCTGGCCGAAGCCGGCGCGCCGGTTGATAATCTACAAGTGATGGGCGAGGCGGGACCGCAATTCCATCCCGGTCAGTCCGCCACCCTACGGCTGGGGCCCAAGACCGTGCTGGCCCGCTTTGGCATGCTGCATCCTGCCACGCTCAAAGCCTTTGACATCGACGCCCCGGTTGCGGCGGTGGAACTGTTCCTTGATGCGATTCCGGGCAAAAAAGGCGCGGCCAGCTTTGCCCGTGCCGCCTATGCCCCGCCTGCGCTGCAAGCGGTGACGCGTGACTTTGCCTTCCTGATTGCTACCGCTGTGCCGGCCGGTGATCTGGTCAAAGCCATCAAGGGTGCCGACAAGGCCAACATCGTTGCCGCCCGCTTGTTCGATGATTTCCGCGGCCAAGGCGTTCCGGAAGGGCAAAAATCACTGGCTGTGGAAGTCACGCTGCAACCGGGTGACAAGAGCTATGACGAAGCCGATTTGAAGGCGATTGCCGACAAGATCACCGCTGCCGCGACAAAGCTCGGCGCCACGCTGCGCGGCTGAAACCCGCATTCC
>JBEGLE010000158.1:0-3824 GCA_041183725.1 Pseudomonadota bacterium
ATCCAGCGCCTTTTCCATCACCAAGCGGCTGTGGAAACCAACGAGGAATTCATCATCGCCAATGCCCAGCGCTTGCCGCCAAGCCATGCTGCGGCGCGCCGGATTGAACTGCACCCGATCAATCCCGCGTGACCAGATGTTAATATCATAATTCATCCGCTGTTCGCGCAGCACTTGGGCAAAGCTTTCAGACGGGGCAACCAGCGCGCTGCAGCGGCGATAGAACCGGCGCAGGATGGCCTCGGCGGTCGGTTCCAGCCAAGCCAGATTGTAATAGCGCAAGTAGGTTTCAAACCGGGTGTGCACCGATGCCAGCACCGGCAAGCCGCGCCGGCGTGCCCAGCTCACCGCGCGGTGGCCGGTAGGATCGGGGGATGACACATGCACCACATTGGGGGCAAAAGCGGCCAGATCGCGGCGCACGGCGCGCGATAGGCCCAGCGGAATGCGATATTCACCGCGGCCCGGGATGGCCAGCGACGGCACGCTGATCAGATCGCCGGTGGGGGCAAAGGCGGGCTGGGCAACCGTGGGCGAATATATACGCACCGCCGCCCCTTGGCGCAGCAGATATTCCACCAAGCGGTTCAGGGCCTGGTTCGCGCCATCGCGGACATAGTTATAGTTCCCACTGAACAGCGCCACGCGCAGTCCGGCAAGGGGGAGGGCTTTGGGAGAAGGGGCATCAGCTTCCATCGCCGCGCCTTTAACCCTTAGCCAAGGGATTGGCGAGAGGGCATGTGGGGGAAGGGGTTTGTTTGCCCACAAACCAAAACGGCGGCCCAAGGGGCCGCCGTTCGGTGTGTCGCAAAGCTGGCGGGGAAGGGGCTTAGGCCGCTTCCTTCTTTCGGCTGGCTTTCTTGCGCTCGTTCGGATCGAGGATCGCCTTGCGCAGGCGGATCGATTTGGGGGTGACTTCGACCATTTCATCATCATCCACATAGGCGATGGCCTGTTCCAAGGTCATAACCTTGGGCGGGGTGAGGCGGATGGCGTCGTCTTTGCCGGTTGAACGGAAGTTCGTCAGCTGCTTGGACTTCATTGGGTTGACTTCCAGATCTTCCGGCTTGGCATTTTCGCCGATGATCATGCCCTCATACAGGGGTTCACCCACGCCAACAAACAGGATGCCGCGCTCTTCCAGGGGGCCAAGCGCATAGGCATTGGCTTCGCCAGCGCCATTAGAGATCAACACGCCGTTCTTGCGGCCTTCGATCTTGCCTTTGTGCGGGCCATACTTTTCGAACAAGCGGTTCATGATGCCGGTGCCGCGGGTGTCCGAGAGGAATTCGCCGTGATAGCCGATCAGGCCGCGTGACGGAGCCGAGAAGGTGATACGGGTCTTGCCGCCGCCCGATGGGCGCATGTCGGTCATTTCACCCTTACGGATGGCCATCTTTTCAACGACCGTGCCCGAATATTCATCGTCGACGTCGATCATCACGGTTTCATAAGGCTCGGTGCGCTTGCCGTCTTCGTCTTCGCCAAACAGCACGCGCGGGCGGCTGATGCCCAGCTCAAAGCCTTCGCGGCGCATGGTTTCGATCAAGACGCCCAACTGCAATTCGCCGCGGCCAGCCACTTCGAAGCTGTCCTTGTCAGCGCTTTCGGTAACCTTGATCGCCACGTTCGATTCCGCTTCGCGTTCCAGGCGATCGCGGATCATGCGGCTGGTTACCTTGCTGCCTTCGCGGCCCGCCATTGGGCTGTCGTTCACGGCAAAGCGCATCGACAGGGTTGGCGGATCGATGGGCTGCGCGTGCAGCGGCTCGGTGACCGAGGTATCGCAGATGGTATTGGAAACGGTCGCGTCGGTCAGACCGGCAATCGAGATGATGTCCCCCGCGCGGGCTTCATCAACGGGAACGCGTTCCAGACCGCGGAAGGCCATCAGCTTGGAAGCGCGGCCGGTTTCAATGATCTTGCCATCGGAATCGAGCGCGTGAATCGGCTGGTTAACCTTAACCGTGCCCGACTGGACCTTGCCGGTCAGCACGCGGCCAAGGAAGTTGTCACGATCAAGCAGGGTGACGAGGAACTTGAACGGGCCGTCAAAGTCAGCCTCAGGCGCGGGGACGTGTTCCACAATCTTTTCAAACAGCGGGGTCAGCGTGCCTTCGCGCAGGCTGGGATCGGTGTTGGCATAGCCATTGCGGCCCGAGGCATAGAGCACGGGGAAATCGCACTGCTCATCGGTGGCATCAAGGCTGACGAACAGATCGAACACTTCGTCGAGCACTTCTTGAATGCGTTCGTCCTGACGATCGACCTTGTTGACGACCACAATCGGACGCAGACCCAGCGCCAGCGCCTTACCGGTGACGAACTTGGTCTGCGGCATGGCGCCTTCAGAGCTATCGACCAGCAGGATCACGCCATCGACCATCGACAAGATGCGTTCCACTTCGCCGCCAAAGTCGGCGTGGCCGGGGGTGTCGACGATATTGATGCGGGTGCCTTCCCATTCCACCGAGGTGCACTTGGCCAGAATGGTGATCCCACGTTCCTTCTCAAGGTCGTTGGAATCCATGGCGCGCTCTTCAATCCGCTGGTTGTCGCGGAATGTGCCGGATTGGCGGAAAAGCTGGTCAACCAGCGTGGTTTTGCCGTGGTCAACGTGGGCGATAATGGCGATATTGCGCTGTGAGGCGGACATGGTGGGCTTTCAGGAAAGGGTGGATAGGCGCGTGCTGCGCCGCAGCATTGGCCGCGCCCCTAGCCTAAGCCGGGCTTGGGGGCAAGGTGCTGAACTGTGACGAGCGTGCAACAACACAATCTTTGCGGTGCAAATCAAACCTTTTACGATTGACCTTGGCGGCCTGACTCCTATGCTCGGCTCAGAAAAAAGGGGGGTAGGTGACGCAAATCGGCCAAGCCGTAACGTCAACCTCCGGGAAAGAGAGGAAGCCATCATGAAATCCACAATCACCGGCCGTGCCGTATCGAACCGCGCTCTGCTGTTGTTGGGCATTGCCGCCGCCGCGCTAGCCCTTCCGGCAACCGCCCAAGCGCAAGGGCAGAAGGAAGAAGAAGCCCAGCCCGCCGCGCGTGCGCCAGATGCCGTGGCCGCCGATGGCAACGAAATCATCGTTACCGCTACCAAGCGCGAACAAACCCTGCAGGATGTGCCGGTGGCCGTGACGGTCACCACCGCGGAAACAATCGAACGCGCTCAGATCCGCGATGTTCGTGATCTTTCCAGCGTGGTGCCTTCGCTGCGCGTTAACCAGCTGCAAAGCTCGGCCAATACCAATTTCTACATTCGCGGCTTCGGCAACGGGGCCAACAATGCGGGTATCGAACCTTCGGTCGGCCTGTTTATCGATGGCGTCTATCGTTCGCGCTCCGCCTCGATGATTGCTGATCTGCCCGACGTGCAGCGCATCGAAGTGCTGCGCGGCCCGCAATCGACCCTGTTCGGCAAGAATGCCTCGGCTGGCGTTATCTCGTTCGTCACCAAGGCGCCGCAGTTCACCTTTGGCGGCAATGTGGAAGCCAGCTACGGCAACTATAATGCTATGGTGCTGAAGGGCGTCGTCACTGGCCCGCTGAGCGAAACCGTCGCGGTCAGCTTGGCTGGCGGCTATAACAAGCGCGATGGCTATGTGAAGGATCTGGGCACCGGCCACGATCTGAACGAACGCAACCGCTGGTTCGTGCGCGGCCAGATGCTGTTTGAACCCTCAAGCGACATGAAGCTGCGCCTGATCGGCGATTACGGCAAGATCGATGAAAACTGCTGCGCCGTGGTAAACCTGCGTCGGGCAGCGCCTTCGAATGTTATTCTGGCGCTGGGCGGGCATCTGAACGATCCGGCAACGCCC
>JBEGLE010000159.1:0-10293 GCA_041183725.1 Pseudomonadota bacterium
CGCGGTGTCCGGCTTGCTCGACCGGGTTCTTCACCGCCTTGGGCAGCACGGTGGGATCGCGCAATTCAATCACCTGCGCGCCGGCATCGGCCAGCGCGCCAAACACCGCCTGCACTGCCCGCTCCGGATCAGCTGCCACCCGCTTGCCCGCCAAGGCCTGCAAGCCCGGCACAAAAGCCTCGCGCGGGCGGATGGTGATGGCATTGCCCAGATGGGCGCGTAGGGCTGGGGTAACTTTCTCCTGTGCGATGAACAGTTCCGCCGTGCCATCGGCATGGGCAATGACAAACGACAGCGCCACAGGGGTGCGCTCTACATCACTGCCGCGCATATTGAGCAGCCAAGCAATCGAATCGAGCGCGGTGATCACTGTCGCATCAAGGTTTTGCGCGGCCAGCCATTCCGCCACGGCCCCGCGCTTGGCCTCGCTCGGCTCGCCCGCGTTAGAAAGATCATGGACCGCCGCCGGGGCCATGCTGGGTTCCGGACGATCGGGCCATACGGCGTCAATCGGATTGCTGGATACCGGCACCAGTTCGCCGCCTTGCGGTTTCAGCGCCTGCTGAGCCGCTGCCACCCAGCCTTTGCCATGCAACCACGGATCAAAGCCGATGCGCGCGCCTTGCGATACTTCTGCTCCGAGCCATTTCGCCGGGCTGGTCTGCGGCACCGATTCATAGGCATAGAACCGCCCATCCACCTGATCGCGCACCTGCAGGGTATAACGGCCATCCACAAAGATCGCTGCCTTGTCTTGCAGGATCACCGCCGTGCCCGCTGATCCGCCAAAGCCGGTCAGCCATTCCAGCCGCTGGGCATAACCACCAACATATTCGCTCATATGCTCGTCAGAAATCGGCACGACAAAGCCATCCAGCCCGCGCTGGTTCAGCTCTTCGCGCAGGGCTTTCAGACGGGCTGCGTGAGTGGTCATGGGCATGAAGGGGCGGCTCCGGCTTGATTGGTTTCGTTTGCAAACATAGATGCAGGTGATGGCACTTACCACACCCCCTGTCGCCCCCAAGCAATCGCACCACTTTACCCACCACGGCGTGACCGTGACAGATGACTATGCCTGGCTGCGCGATCCCGGTTATCCCGAAGTAACCGACAAGGCGGTACTGGCCCATCTTGCGGCCGAAAACGCGTGGTTCGAAGCCCGCATGGCCCCGCAAAAGGACCTGATCGACACCCTGTTCACCGAAATTCGCGGCCGGATTAAAGAGGCGGATAGGTCGGTTCCGCAAAAGGATGGGGATTACCTCTATTGGATCGAATATGAAGAAGGCGCCGAATACAAAAAGTGGTGGCGCAAGCCCGTGGCTGGCGGCGCGGATGAGCTGATTTTGGATGAAGTGGCCTTGGCGGCGGGCAAGGACTATTTCCGCTTGGGGGCCATGTCGGTCTCGCGCAGTGGCAACCTGCTGGCCTATGCCATTGATGATAATGGCTCGGAACGCTTTACCGCGCGGATCAAGGATTTGCGCAGCGGCGCATTGCTGCCCGACGAAATCCCCGGCACGCTGTCTGCGCTGGTCTGGGTCGCGGGGGACAAAGGGCTGGTGTACAGCTTGGCCAACGAAAACTGGCGCACCGACAATGCCCGGCTGCATTGGCTGGGCCAGCCGTGCGCTAGCGATGTCGAACTCTATCACGAGGATGACGAAGGCTTCCGCGTGGGGGCAGCGGTTTCGGCCAATGAAGAATGGCTGATCCTATCAACCAGCGATCATGAAACCAGCGAGGTTCGCCTGATCCCCGTGGCCGATCCGCTGGCCCCGCCGATCTTGGTCAAGCCGCGCGAAAAGGGCGTCGAATATGATGTCGATCTGCGTGACCAGACCCTGTTCATTCACGCCAATGATAGCCACGAAAACTTCCGTCTTGCCACCGCGCCGCTGACGGCGCCCGGCGAATGGACCGGCTTGATTGACGGTTCTGACGCCTTTTACCTCACTGGATTCGAGCTGTTCCGCGATTTCTATATCGTTGAAGGCCGCCGCGCCGGGCTCGATCAGATCGAAGTGCGCTATTACGATGATACCGCCCGAATTGAACCGATCACTTTCCCCGAAGCCAGCTATGAAGCCGAAATGGGCGACAATCCGGAATGGGATATGCAGGTGCTGCGGCTCAGCTATGAATCGATGGTCAGCCCGGCCACGGTCTATGACTATCACGTGGCAGAACGGCGGCTGGAAGAGCGCAAGGTTCAGGAAATCCCCTCAGGCTATGATCCCGCGCTCTATGTGACCGAGCGTTTGGAACTGCCCGCCCGCGACGGCACCCTGATCCCGGTCAGCCTGGTGATGCGCAAGGATCGGCCCCTGGGCGGCCCGCTGCATCTTTATGGCTATGGTGCCTATGGCATAGCCATCGCGCCGGGATTTTCCACCAGCCGGCTCAGCTTGGTTGATCGCGGCTTTGCCTATGCCATTGCCCACATTCGCGGCGGCGATGATCTGGGCCGGGCATGGTATAAAGCGGGCAAGCTGGAACAGCGCACCAACACTTTCACCGATTTTGTCGATGTGGCCCAAGGGCTGATTGCGCGCGATCTTACCCGTGCTGGCCGCATCAGCATTTCCGGCGGATCGGCGGGCGGCGAGCTGATGGGGGCCGTGGCCAATTCCGATCCCCAGCTTTGGGGCGCGGTGGTGGCGCATGTGCCCTTTGTCGATGTGCTCAACACCATGCTGGATGAAAGCCTGCCGCTGACCCCCGGCGAATGGCCCGAATGGGGCAACCCGCTTACCGACAAGGCCGCCTTTGATCTGATCCGCAGCTATTCGCCCTATGATCAGGTGTCGGCCCAAGCCTATCCGCCGATCATGGTCACCGCCGGGCTGAACGATCCACGGGTCACCTATTGGGAGCCCGCCAAATGGGTCGCCCGGCTGCGCGAATTGAAAACCGATGCCCATGACCTGATCCTCAAAACCAATATGGGCGCCGGCCACGGCGGCAAATCGGGCCGGTTTGAAAGCCTGCGCGAAACCGCCGAAGAATTCGCCTTTATCTTGTGGCAATTGGGCCTGACTGCATGAGCAACCGCCACAGCCTGACCTTTACCGCCGCGGCGCATCACATCGACGTGATGGGCCATGTCAACAACGCGGTATGGGTACAATGGATGGAGGCCTTGGCCACCGCCCATTGGGAGCACGACGCCCATCCTGATCATCTTGCCGCCTATGTCTGGGTCGTCACCCGCCACGAAATTGACTATCGCGGCAATATTGGCCTGGGCGAAAGCGTAACGGCTGAAACCTTTATCCCCGAAGGCCCCAAGGGCGCCCGCTTTGATCGCTGCGTCGATTTTCGCAATGCAGCCGGCAAGGTGATTGTATCCGCCCGATCCACCTGGGCCATGATCGACAAGGCCACAGGCCGTTTGGCCCGTGTGCCTGCCGAAGTTGCCGCGCCGTTCTTCGCGAGTTGATCAGCCTAAACTTCCAGCCCTAACCACTGCGCCAAGCGCGGCAGATGCGGCAGGGCAAAGCGGTCAAACAGCCACAGCGCCACCAGCGACACGGCGAACAGCGGCAGGAAAACGAACAGCGCCGCGATAACCACCTTAAGCCCTAGAGAGGCAACCCGCCTATCGGGCAACGGCGGTGCGCCCAAACGCCCTTCTGGCTTGCGCTTGCGCCACAAGACAAAGCCAGAGACCGCAAGCACGATCAGTGCAAGCCCGGTCAGCACCCCGATCACTTGATTGACCGCTCCAAACAGCGCCCCTTCGTGCCACGCGACGCCATAACCAACCACACGATCAATCACGTGCTTGTCGGCAAAGGTTTCGCGGCTCTGCTCTTTGCCCGTCATGGCATCATAGGTAATGGTAACCCGTTCTGGGCGGTTTTGGGTGTCGGAGCGCACGGTCCACGCCATTACTCTCTTCGCGCCAAAGCCGCCTTTGCCCCCCGGCGGGGTGACCAAGACCGGAAAGGCCAGATGCTCTGATCGCGCCCGCGCGACAATTGTATCAAGCGCCACATGGGTCATGCCATGATCGTGCCCGCTCATCCCCGCCATAGAGACCGATCCCTGCATCGTCGCATGGTTATGCTCGGCGTGCTCATCCGCATCAGGCGTGGGGAGACGGCCACCAATCGTCCAATCCTGCTGGCCTTTGACCCAGCCCATCTCGGCCCGCACCGCCTTGAAGGCAGAGCCCCACACATCGGCCCACGGCAGGCCGGTAAGCAGCAGCACCATGGCCAAGCCTGACACCCAGAACCCGGTTACCGCATGAAGATCGCGCCAGACCAAGCGGTTGCCGCCCGACAGGCGCGGCCAGAGCACCCCGGCTGCCCCGCGCCCCCGCGGCCACCACAGATAGAGCCCGGTGATGATCATCACGATGGCCCAGCTTGCCGCCAGTTCAACCAACCAACTGCCCTGCTTTCCGATCAACAACTGACCATGAATATCATGCGCCACCTGCATGATCCGGGTCTTGGGGTTTAGCGCGCCCAAGACCACGCCCTGCGGCGAGACAAAGACATCGCGCATGGCCTGATCCTTTAAGGCAATATGGACCAAGGCGGCATCACCCTCTGCCGCAGGCAGGCGATAGGAATTGAACTTTGCCCCCGGAAAGGCGGCCAAGGCGGCGGCCACCTGATCATCGGGCGTAACCGCCCCCGCCACCGGCAGGCCGCGCCAGCTCCGCTCCTCCCAACGATCAATCTGCGGCTTAAACAGATAGGTTGTCCCAGTGGTGGCCAGGATCAGGATCATCGGGATCACGAACAGTGCGGCATAGAAATGCCAACGCCAGATCGTACGGTAAAAGCTGGTGTTTGCCTTGGCCATGATCCGCTCCTTACATCTTCATCTTCAGATCAGCCACAAAGGTCCGCTGCGGCAGCGGGTGCGCAACATAGGCTTGGAAGTTGAACAGATTGTCTACCCCGGCGCTGAGTTGCAACTGCTTGGTCAGATCCCATGAAACACGGGTATCGACGAAGAAGTAGTCTGACTGATAGCCATAGGCGCGGCCGCGTTGCAGGCCCAAGAGATCAGAATTGGGCCGCGATGCATAGCGCCAACCCAAGGACAGCTTCACCGGGTCAGCCAGACGATAGCGTATATTGCCGTTTGCCCGCCAAGCCGGAATGCGCGGGAACTGCACGCCCACAGCATTGGGGTCTGCGGCATTCTTGACCGTCTTGGCGCTCATCCAAGCGGCATTGCCATCCATATCAAGCCCCGGCACCAGCAAATCCTTGCCCTCAAGGATCAGCTCAAGGCCATACTGCCGGACCTTGTCGACATTCTGATAGCCGCTGAACAAAGTGTTATCCGGCAGAGTGCCCTGAAAGCTGTAAACAGCATCCTTCACATCTTGGAAAAACAGGCTGGCCGTGGCCCGCACTTTGCCAAACTCGCGGCGCAGCAGCAGGCTGGCGTCAGTGGACTTTTCCGGCTTGAGGAAGGGGTTGAAGCTGGTGGCGATCAGATTGCCCGCCACATCCTGACTTCCCTGAAACAGCTCGCCCACCGTGGGGAAGCGGGTGGCCAAACCCAGGCTGATCTGAAAATCCACTGCGGCGGGCAATTGGCCCTGCAGGCTCAGCTTAGGACTAAAGGAATGGTCGCTGCGATTGGTGAATCGCGCATCAACCCGATTGCCGGCCGCCACACTAGCCAACCCGCCGCTAAAAGCACGCCAGCCATCATAACGGATGCCGCCGGTCAGGATCAGGTCATGACCCAGATCCACAGCATCTTCCAGCCACAACCCCCACAGGCTGGTCTTGCCATAACTGGAGTTTTTGTAAGCCGCGCCAGTGGCCGCCTGCCAATTGGTGACCGTATACGTATCGGTCGAGGTCTCATAAAGATTGGTGTTGGCGCCAAAAGCCAAACGGTGCAGGCCCAGATCACGCGCAACCGTTAGATCGCCGGTATACCAGCCCGGCCCATTTACCAGTGTCTGCTTGCCGCTGGTTGAGGATGCACCGGTCAGATAATCATTGGACGAACGGCTATCCTGTTTGCCAATCCAGAAGTGCGACAGATTCAATGCCACATCCCAATCGGCCAAGGGGCCGGCCAGCTTCACGCCAGCCAAATATTCGGTCCGCCAGGTTTGCGCCATGCTGAGGCCCGAAGCATTATAGGTGGTCCCGCCAAACACGACATTGCCCTGATAGACCGGCGCGCCCGTGGTGCTGTTGATCAGCCAGCTACGTGGTTCCAGCAGGTTCTGACGGGTCTTCCAGATCATGCCCAAGGCATCAATCTTCCAGCCGCCACCGGTTTCATAACCCAGCCGCAAGCGGAACTGATCCTGCAACACATCAACCGGGGATGCCGCACCAAACACCGCGGTTTGGGCCGTGGCGCTAAGGCCAGAGGGGCGAACCAAGCGCGGATCAAGATAGGCGCCGGTCACCACTGTCGTGCTGCTGGCGGTGGACTTTTGCAGCAGGTTATAGGTCATCGACTGACCGGTATTGGCAAAGTGGCGAAAGCTGGCGCGTACCGACCATGGGCCGTTCTCTTGCTTGTAACCGATACCGCCTTCGACGCTGTAGCCGGTAAAAGTCTGATCAAAGCCATATTCTTTGAACGGCATGATCATGGTCTGCACCGTGCCGTTGGCTGCAAAGCCTGCCTTGGGATCCTGCGTGGTAACCGAAACCACCCCGCCCATCGAATTGCCACCATAGCGCGCGGAATAGGGACCATAGACGATATCGAACTGGCGCACTTCCGATGGCCCAACCACGTTCCATTTGGGGGGATAGTCATAGCGGTTGCCGAGAAAATTTGAGACGACAAAGCCATCAACCATCACGATCGTGCGGGCGCTTTGCACCGTATTGGCGCCGCGCATGGCGACCACGGCATTGTCATCCCCAGCAAAGCGTTTGCGCACAAAGAAATTGGGCGTGTACTTCATCAGGTCTTCGACATTGACCGCGTTGACTGCCGCGAAGTTTTCCTGATTCAGCGAAATGGCAAGGCCGCGCGGCACCACGGTGATCGGGGCATCTTTTTGACCAACAACCAGAATCGGCGGGCCATTGCTCTCTGCAGCGTAGCGGGCGGCATCGGCAGCACTATCTGCCGCAAAGGCGGGTGTCGTAAAGGCGAGCGCCATGGTGAGCGCGATAAGCGAAGTCTTCATGGAAAAATGTCCGGTATTTCATATCGTCCGCAAGCGCGGCGACATCCTGGCAGCCAGACCCGCGCAAGCGCAGGCCGTTTATGATCTGTCAGGCGAAAACCGGAGGGCCGCAGGCAGGCGGCAGTAAGTGATCCCCGCGCCGCAGCAGCGGGATTGGAGCCGAGACGAAGCCCAGTGCCAGAATAAACAGCAGCAGAACCGCCAAGAGCGCGGCATCCATGCCGCCCAGCGTGGCTGAGGACAGGCCAGCATAAGGACAAGTGCTCGCTGACTTGGCCCCTTCGGATAGGCCGCCGCTACCGCCCTGCTTCGCGCCACTGTCAGCCAGGGCGATCTTGGTCGCTTGCTCGCTACCGTGGCCATCGCAGATAATGACGGTCAGCACTTTGCCGGGGGCAGCGGGCATAAACCCTGCAGGCACCAAGGCCTTCATCGCCAAGGCCAGCACCACCAGCCCCAAGGCCAGGGCGCGGTGACGGCGGAAAAAGGCGCGGATCGCATGCATTGCCACGCGCATTAGGCCCGCCGCCTGTGCTTGTCATCCCCGAATCTATGCTGAAGCCGCAAAGTTACAGCGGATTGCCATCCCGATCGCGGTAGATGTCACGGCGACCAACATGGTTGGCGGGGCCAACCAAGCCATCGGCCTCCATCCGTTCAATCCATTTGGATGCGGTATTATAGCCCACGCCCATCTGCCGCTGGATCCAACTGGCCGAGGCTTTCTGGCTTTCGAACACCAATTGGCAGACCTGCCGATATTTGCGCTCATCAGGGTTATCCGAATCGGCATCGATATCATCAAAGCCGAACAGACCTTCCTCCGGCTCTTCGGTAACCGAATCGACATAGTCAGGCGATCCCTGCCCGCGCCAATATTCGGCCACCCGCATCACTTCATCATCGGAAACGAACGGGCCATGGACACGGCGCACCGGATCGGTGGCGGGTTTATAAAGCATATCGCCCTTGCCCAGCAGTTGCTCAGCCCCCTGCTCACCCAAGATCGTCCGGCTATCGATGCGGCTGGTCACGGCAAAGCTGATGCGGGTTGGCAGGTTGGCCTTGATCACGCCGGTGATGACATCGACCGATGGCCGCTGGGTCGCCATGATCAGGTGGATACCTGCGGCGCGGCTTTTTTGCGACAGGCGCTGGATCAGCACTTCGATCTCTTTGCCCACTGTGACCATCAAGTCGGCCAACTCGTCAACAATCACCACGATTTGCGGCAACGGCTTGTAATCATATTGCTGGTCTTCATAGATTTCCTCACCGCTATCGGGGTCAAAGCCAATGGCGATGCGCTTGCCCAGCGGCTTGCCTTTGGCGATGGCGGTGGTGATCTTTTCGTTAAAGCCCGACAGGTTGCGCACGCCAATCTCGCTCATCTGGCGATAGCGCCGCTCCATTTCCTCAACCGCCCATTTCAGTGCGCGTACGGCCTTGGCCGGCTCGGTCACCACGGGGGAGAGCAGATGCGGAATATCATCGTAGACCGACAGTTCCAGCACCTTGGGATCGATCAGGATCATGCGGCACTGTTGCGGCGTCAAGCGATAGAGCAGCGACAGCAGAATGGCATTCAAGCCCACCGACTTGCCCGAACCGGTGGTGCCCGCCACCAGCAAGTGCGGCATGGTCGCCAGATCGGCAACGATCGGTTCTCCGGCAATGTCTTTGCCCAGAATGATTGGCAACAGCCCCTTGGCGCCGGCAAATTGTTCGCAGGCGACCAGTTCCTTAAAGCTGACCATTTGCCGGTCGGCATTGGGCAGCTCGATACCCATCACCGTGCGCCCCGGAATTGCCGAAACGCGGGCGGAAATGGCGCTCATGTTGCGGGCAATATCATCGGCCAAGCCCATAACCCGGCTGGCCTTGATCCCCGGCGCCGGTTCCAATTCATACATGGTCACGACAGGGCCAGTGCGAACCGCGGTAATCTCGCCCTTTACATTGAAATCATCGAGCACGGTTTCCAGCAGCCGCGCATTGCGTTACAGCGCCAGTTTATCAACCTTTTGCGCCGATTGCGGCGGGGCATCGGCCAGCAGATCCAGCCCCGGCAGGGTGCAGGTATCAAACAGATCGCGCTGGCGGGTGACCACACCAGCCGGAGCGGGCTTGGCGGTTTGTCCGGGTTCAGAAATTTCGGGCGTGCGGCGCGCACTGGCTTCGTCCGCCGCGGCCGCTTCGGCCACCAATTTTTCGGCGCGGACCTTTTTAAGCTTGGGCAGCGGCAGCATTTCCGCCGCGGCCAGAACCCGATCCTTGGGCAGCCCCTTGGGCATGGCCAACAGCCCCGCCCAATCAATCGCAAATACCCGCCCGATCAGGAAAGCCCCCAGAACGGTGCAGAGCAGCCCTTGCCCCAGTATCGCCCAAAACTGCAGATCAGGCGGCAAGAGCGCGGCCGCAAGGCGCAGCAATTTGGCGCCGAGCAAGCCGCTCAGCCCGCCCATCGACGCGGGGAACGAACTGCCCGATCCAATCGGGGCCAAGGCCAGCACGCTGGCCAGCAAGACCATGGCCAGCAACAGCAACAGCAAGCCGCGCCACCATGCGGGGGGCGGGGCATCTGCTACGCCATCCCCTGCCAAGCGCCACAGTCTGCGCCCCGACACAAACAGCAAGGGCACCAGCAGGGCCGCCAAAGGGCCAAAACTCAGCAAGGCCATATCCGCCACCCATGCCCCCGGAGCGCCCATCCAGTTCAGCACCACACCGCCCGCAGCGGTGGAGGATGAGGGATCGGTCTGGTGATAGGTCAACAGCGCCAGGGCCAAAAATCCGCTGGCAGCAAACAGCAACAGGGCCGCGCCCATCTCTCCGCCACGGCGAAGCGCGCGCCGCAAGGCCGTGCGCCAAGACGTAGCGCCCGTTGCTCTGCCGGCTGCCCCGATCGGCTGGCTTGCCATGTTTTACCTGTCCCTCGCTGTGTGAAAACGCTTCATGCGCCCTCGGGTGACTCCGCGTCAAGAATCCAAAGCAATCGCCCTTACCTAGGGACATTACCTAGTCTGAACCAAACTGAACCTTTCTGCTGATTGCACCATTGGGTGCGCCAAGCTTAAAAATCGGATGCGGCCATTGATGATCATTCTGTGTCTGCAACTCTTGGAGGAGAGTTATGAGCGATATTGATG